>JAGHTC010000023.1 GCA_018065465.1 Candidatus Ruminococcus equi | reverse complement strand
ATTTTGGTTAATATCCCATATCAAAAAAGCATATTTATCAATGAAAAATTGTTATACTTGCTAAATTATGATTATAGTTATATAATAGCAGGGTAAAGAGTTTATTATGGGGGAGAATATGAAAAGTTACAGAAAAGAACTGTGGTTTCACATACCGCAAAGAAGAAAAATAGTAAACATTACAAACGAAGTGCAAAATGCCATAAACGAAAGCGGAATAAAAGAAGGACTTGTCCTTTGTAATGCTATGAATATTACGGCATCCGTTTTCATAAATGATGATGAATCAGGTCTTCACAGTGATTACGAAAAATGGCTTGAAAAATTAGCCCCCGAAAAACCGTACAGCCAGTATAACCACAACGGCTTTGAAGATAACGCAGATGCTCACCTAAAGCGTACAATTATGGGCAGAGAGGTCGTCTGTGCGATAACAAACGGCAGGCTCGATTTCGGCACTTGGGAGCAGATTTTTTACTACGAACTTGACGGCAAAAGAGATAAACATGTACTCATTAAAATTATCGGGGAGTGATATATATGGATATAGTAGTATTGTCAGGCGGACTTTCGTCCGAGCGTGACGTAGCGATTATTTCAGGCTCAAAAATAGCAAACGCCTTGAGAGAAAAAGGACACAGGGTTGTCGTGCTTGATGTCTTTATGGGATACGAAAAAGAACTTGAAAACCCGAAAGATATTTTTGAGATTGGTTATGACTTTACAGCGAATAATGTAATAGGCGAAAAAGCACCTACTTTGGCTGAAATTAAGGCTAAAAGAAAAGATAAATCCGACTGCTTTTTCGGTGAAAATGTAATTGAAATTTGCAAGGCGGCTGATATCTGCTTTTTGGGACTTCACGGCGGTGAGGGCGAAAACGGACAGATTCAGGCATCCCTTGATTTGCTCGGTATAAAGTACACAGGTTCAAATTACCTGGGTGCCGCTGTTGCTATGGATAAGGGAATTACAAAAGGCGTTTTTATCAGCAACAATATACCAACTCCGCAAGGTAGTCTTTTCAAAAAAGAGGATTTGGAAAACGGTAATATCGAAAAGTGGAACAGCTTCCCCTGTGTAGTAAAGCCCTGCTCGGGCGGTTCTTCTGTCGGCGTGCATATTGTCGAGAGTAAGGAAGAATTTTTGGCTTCTATGGAAGACGCTTTTTCGTGGGAGTCCTCTGTTTTGGTTGAACAGTACATAAAGGGCAGAGAGTTTTCCGTTGGTATTCTCGGCAAAAAGGCTTTGCCGATTATCGAGATTATCCCCAACGAAGGATTTTATGACTATATAAACAAATATCAGGCGGGTAAAACACTCGAAATCTGCCCTGCCGAATTAGACGAAGATATCGCAAAGAAAATGCAAAGAGAAGCAGAACGCGTTTTCGAAGCGTTGCACCTTGATGCTTATGCAAGAGCAGATTTTCTGCTTGATGAAAACGGCGACTTCTACTGCCTTGAAGCAAACACTCTGCCGGGTATGACACCGATGAGTCTTTTGCCCCAGGAAGCAAGGGCAGACGGCATAGAGTATAACGACCTCTGCGAAAAAATTATTGAGTATTCACTACAAAAATACAGGTGATTTTATGAAACCCATTACACTAAAAGAAATTGCAAATGCTTGCAGCGGTAAACTTGTCGGCGACGAAAATACTGTAATAACATCAGTAGAAACAGACTCTCGCAAGGTTGTTTCCGGTACGTTATTTGCGGCTATTCCCGGAAACAGGGTAGATGGTCATGATTTTATTGAATCATCAATAGAAAAAGGTATGGCTTGTGCTTTGTGTGAAAGAGAACCAAACTGCAATACTCCGTATATCCTGGTACCGTCTACTTTACAAGCACTTAAAGATATTGCGGCTTATTATAGGTCGCTTTTCACCATTCCGATAATCGGCATAACCGGCTCTGTGGGAAAAACCTCAACAAAAGAAATGATTGCATCGGTGCTTTCCGTTAAATACAAAATTCATAAAACAGAAAAGAACTTTAATAGTCAAATCGGTGTTCCTCTTACAGTATTTGGAATAGAAGAGGATACTGAAATATCAATTATCGAAATGGGAATATCTGATTTCGGAGAAATGAGTAACCTTGCAAAAATTGTAAAACCTGATATTTGTGTATTTACAAATATCGGAGATTGTCATTTAGAAGCGTTAAAAGACAGAGACGGTGTTTTCAGAGCAAAAACCGAAATGCTTGATTTTGTTAAACCGCAAACCAAAGTATTTTATAATGCAAACGATAAACAACTGTGGAAGATAAAAGATTTTGCAAACATTACACCTGTTCCGTTCGGCTTTGACATTTCAGACAAATACTATGCGACAAATGTTCAAACAGTACAGGGAAAAGGAGTTTTGGCAACTCTTGTTCTGGATAACGAAAAAGTTGATGTTACTATCCCTGCAATAGGTGAATTTATGGTGCTGAATGCTTTATGTGCCGCAGGAATCGGAAAGCAATTTAATATGACAAATGAAGAAATAAAAAAAGGTATTGAAAGTTTTGAAAATGTCGGCTCACGAAGCCGTGTTATAGATACGGGCTTTATCATGCTGATTGACGATTGCTATAACGCAAACCCGACTTCCGTAAAAGCAAGCATAAATTCGCTGTCAAAATTTATGTCGCGAAAAGTTGCCGTTATCGGCGATATGAAAGAACTCGGCGAAAATGAAAACGACCTGCATAAACAGGTCGCAGAATATATTTTGTCAAAAGGAATCGACCTGCTTATCTGCGCAGGAAAGCTTTGTGAGAATATGGCGAAAGTTTCAAATACTGTTGTGCATTTCGATACAACCGAAGACTGTGCCGAGAATATCTCAAAGTATATTGAAAAAGGTGATACCGTACTTGTCAAAGCAAGCCATAGTATGCACTTTGAAAAAATTGTAGAAAAATTAAAGGAACTGTAAAATGAAATTTGTATCTTGGAATGTAAACGGTCTGCGTGCTGTCGTAAATAAGGGCTTCAAAGAATCTTTTGAAAAACTTGACGCCGATATTTTCTGTCTGCAGGAAACGAAATTGCAGGAGGGACAAATAGACTTATCTTTTGACGGATACGAAAGTTACTGGAACTATGCCGAGAAAAAAGGCTATTCGGGTACTGCGATATTCACAAAGATAAAACCGCAAAATGTAACTTACGGAATAGGTATCGAAGAACACGACCGCGAGGGCAGAGTAATTACCCTTGAATTTGAAGATTTTTACTTTATCACCGTTTATACTCCCAATTCGCAAGACGGTCTAAAACGCCTTGATTACAGAATGAAATGGGAAGATGATTTTCTCTCCTATATCAAAAAACTTGATGAAAAAAAGCCTGTTATCTACTGCGGGGATTTAAATGTTGCTCACAACGAAATAGACCTCAAAAACCCGAAGACAAACAGAAAAAACGCAGGATTTACCGACGAAGAACGCGGTAAAATGACAATCGTTTTGTCAAGCGGATTTACAGATACTTTCCGCTATCTCTATCCCGACAAAGAGCAAATTTACAGTTGGTGGTCCTATCGTTTTCACGCAAGGGATAACAACTCGGGTTGGCGTATCGACTACTTTATCACATCGGATAGATTAAAAGACAAAATCGAAGACGCAAAAATCCATACCGATATTTTCGGTTCGGACCATTGCCCTGTTGAATTAGATATCAATTTATAACAAACAAAAAAGCCTTAACTGAAACTATCAGTTAAGGCTTTAATATTACAGTACATCTTCAATAAGATACTTTACGAAAGTGCAACTTGTATAGGCGGCAAATTTTTGGAATCTGTCGTCTTTACGATTGTCGGCAAAGTCGCAGATACTTTTTGCAATAATTGCAAGGGGTTTCGGGTATGTAGCGTTCTTTGCGGCGTATGCTATGCCGTATGCTTCCATTTCAAGTCCCTGTGTATACGAGAACTGACCTGTTATCTGTTTGTCGAGTACAGAACGGTTTGCAACAACGGCAGAACCACTTGCAAGCGGTCCCAAATGAACATAACACTCATTCTTTTCGCTGCTTATTGCTTTTTGGAAAATGCCGTTGAGTTTTTCGTCAACATTTATCATTGTAGGCCTTGACAGAAAACCAATATCTCCGAAAACGATTTCGGCTTCATGCGGAGAAACATACTTTCCGTTGGAATAGTTCCACACAGAGTTAGCAAGAATAACATCGCCCATCATCTGGTCTTCGTGGCCTTCTTTTTGAACTCCTGCGGCAATTCCCGGCATAATAAGATATCTCGGTCTTAGCCTTTCGATAATTTTTGTCGAAAGGGTAGCCGCTGCCGTCATTCCCATTTCATTTTGCCTTGCAGCAATAATCAGTCGTTCTTCGCCGTTTACTGTTGTTGTTGCTTCATAATACAACTGGTCGTCATATTCATAGCGTTTTTCCTTCCAGTCATACATACGCATAACAGATTCTTCTTCGGTGTCGGTAACATAGATAAGTGCAGCAAAAATGTTATATTCCATAATGCCCTCCATTTAAAAACGTATATAAAAGTTTTCGGGTTTATTCGGATATATTGAAAAGTGTTTTTGCGTTTTCTCTTGTAATATCAACAAGCTTTTGTGCGTCTATATTTTTGATTTCTGCAATTTTTTCTGCCGTATATGCAATCATCGATGAGTCGTTTCGTTTACCCCGAAAGGGAACAGGCGAAAGATACGGCGCGTCTGTTTCGAGCAACAATTTGTCAAGCGGGACAAATTTTGCGACTTCAACGGGAACGCGGGCGTTTTTGAAGGTAACTGTTCCGCCTAAAGAGATACTCATACCGAGTTTTAACACTTCTTTGAGCATTTCGACACTGCCCGAAAAGCAATGCAAAAGTCCTTTTGGGTTGTACTTTTTCAAAAGGTCTAAGGTATCTTTGTGCGCTTCTCTATCGTGAACAACAACGGGAATATCCAACTCTTTTGAAAGTTTCAGTTGTTCTTCAAAAACTCTTTTTTGCAATGCTTTGTCGATATCCCAGTGGTAGTCAAGGCCGATTTCACCAATCGCTACAGCCTTTTCATATCGCAGAAAGTCGGTGATTTTTTGCAGATAATCCAAGGGGATATTGTCAAGATTTTCGGGATGAAAGCCGACTGTGATATATATAAAATCAAATTTTTCGGCAAGAGCCTTTGCCTTTTGTGCCGAGTCTAAATCGACAGCTGCCGAGATAATATGCGATACACCTTTTTTATTCATAGATGACAAAAGGTCAATTCTGTCTTCGTCAAACCATTTGTCGTCGTAGTGAGAATGTGCGTCAAATATTCCTTGTATCATAAGATTTTTTAACTTATTCTGCTGCCTGTTTTGGTTTCATCGTCAACAAAGATAACTCGTACTTCATCTTTGTAAGACGCTGCAAGAATCATACCGTTGCTTTCAACACCGCAAAGTTTGGCGGGCTTGAGGTTAGCGACCAAAACGATTTTTTTGCCGATAAGGTCATCGGGGGTATAGTAGTTAGCAATACCGCTTGCAACCGTTCTTTGACCTTTTCCGTCATCGAGAGTAAGTTTTAGAAGTTTCTTTGATTTTTTGATTTTTTCACATTCAAGAATTTTTGCAACTCGAAGTTCAACTTTTGCAAAATCTTCTATGCCGATAAGAGCAAGACCTGCGTCTTCTTCGTCTTCCTCTACTTCTGTTTCGGCGTTTTTGATGAAGGCGTTGAGTTCTTCGATTTCTTTATCAACATCAATTCTGGGGAAGAGTGCCTCGCCTCTTGAAACAGTAGTGTCAAGGGGAAGTACATTCCATTTGTCTGCATTTTCGTAGGTTGCAAAGTCGTTTGCACCAATCTGTTCAAAAATCTTCGGCATTGTTGTCGGCATAAATGCAGATAGCAAAGTGGAAATAATACGAATGCTTTCGAGCAGGTTGTAGAGAACTGTTGCAAGGCGTGCTTTTTTGCTTTCGTCTTTGCCAAGTACCCACGGAGTTGTTTCGTCGATATATTTGTTTGCCCTTTGAACGAGTTTGAAAATTTCGGCAAGGGCGTTGTTTAGCTGAGTTTCGTCGACAAAGTTATCAACATTTGCTTTTATCGACAAAGCGGTGTCGATAAGGTCTTTGTCAAATTCTCCTTCTTTGCGTTCGGTCGAGAGAGTACCGCCGAAATATTTGTCAACCATAGCAACAGTACGGGAAACGAGGTTTCCAAGTCCGTTTGCAAGGTCGGAGTTGATACGGTTTATCATAATTTCGTTAGAGAAAGAGCTGTCTGCACCGAGAGCCATCTCGCGCATAATGTGGTAGCGGATAGCGTCTGCACCGTAGCGTTTGCCGAGTATAAACGGGTCAACAACATTTCCGAGCGATTTGCTCATTTTCTGACCGTTGAATGTAATCCAGCCGTGAACGGCAAGGTGTTTCGGCAACGGCAAATCAAGAGCCATAAGCATAGCAGGCCAGATAATAGCGTGAAAACGCATAATATCTTTTGCAACCATATGAACATCGGCAGGCCAGAATTTGTTGTAATCATTGTAAGTTTCGTTCTCGTATCCGAGAGCAGAGATATAGTTTGACAGAGCGTCAATCCATACATAAACAACGTGGTTTGTGTCAAATGTTACGGGGATGCCCCATTTGAAACTTGTTCTTGATACACAGAGGTCTTCAAGACCGGGTTTGATAAAGTTGTTGACAAGTTCAACCGCACGGGTTTTCGGACGGAGATAGTCTGTTTCCGTCAAGAGCTTTTCAAGTCTTTCGGAGAAATCGGAAATTCTGAAGAAATATGCTTCTTCTTTTGCTTCGATTACCTCTCTGCCGCAGTCGGGGCATTTGCCGTCAACAAGCTGTGACTGTGTCCAGAAACTTTCACACGGAGTACAGTATTTGCCCGAATATTCGCCTTTGTAGATATAGCCTTTGTCGTAGAGGGCTTTGAATATTTTTTGTACTGTTTCGATATGATAGTCGTCGGTGGTGCGGATATATCTGTCGTAACTTATATTCATAAAACTCCACAGTTCTTTGAAAACCTCAACGATTTCGTCAACATACTGTTTCGGAGTGATTCCCTTTTCCATAGCTTTTTGTTCAATTTTTTGACCGTGCTCGTCAGTACCCGTCAAAAACATAACATCATAGCCCTGCATTCGCTTGTATCTTGCAATTGAATCACAGGCAACAGTTGTGTAGCAATGACCGATATGGGGATTGCCGGACGGATAGTAAATAGGTGTTGTGATGTAAAATTTCTTATCACACATAAATATCACTCCTAAAAAAGTCTTAACCATTATCCATTATAACACAAAAGGAAAAAAATGCAATAATTCTATATGATATAGGGTATAAATTGTAAGAAAAATTGACATCGGATTATAATTGAGTTATAGTATAATTTAATGATTTTAGAAACAGAGGGGATTACTACGGATATTTTTAAAAAATGTCATGATTTTGACTTGGCTGACAAATATCGTGAAATGGGGATATATCCTTATTTCCACGCTTTGGAAAGCAAACAGGATATCGAAGTTATTATGGAGGGCAAACGCAAGATTATGCTCGGCTCGAATAACTATCTCGGACTTACCACAAGACCTGAGATTATCGAAGCAGGCGTAGAAGCGTTCAAAAAATACGGCTCGGGTTGTTCGGGTTCGCGTTTTTTAAACGGTACTCTTACAATGCACCTTGAACTCGAAAAGGAACTCTCTCAGTTTGTCGGAAAAGAAAGTGCGGTTACTTTCTCAACAGGTTTCCAGTCTAATCTCGGTATCATCAGTGCGATTGTCGGCAGAGGCGACTATGTTATCTGCGACAGAGAGAACCACGCGAGCATTTATGACGGATGCAAACTTTCCTACGGAAAGATGTTAAGATATAAGCATAACGATATGCAGGAACTCGAAAATATGCTGAAAAAAGTACCCGAAAATGCAGGCACTTTGATTGTTACCGACGGCGTATTCTCGATGGGCGGAGATATCGCAAATCTTCCCGAAATAGTACGTCTTGCCAAAAAATACGGAGCAAGAGTTATGGTCGACGATGCCCACGGCCTCGGCGTTATCGGTGAGGGCGGCAGAGGTACTGCAAGCCACTTCGGACTTACCGACGAAGTTGATATCATTATGGGAACTTTCTCAAAGTCGCTTGCGTCTTTGGGAGGATATATGGCAGCAAGTGAAGAAGTGTGTGACTATGTACGCCACAATTCACGCCCGTTTATCTTTTCTGCATCAATTCCGCCGTCAGCCTGTATGACAGCAAGAGCATCACTCAAATACTTAAAAGAGCATCCCGAACTTCCCGTTCATCTTCGTGAACTTGCTTCCTACGCAAGAGAGGGACTCAAGGCAAAGGGACTGCGTATTCGTGAGAGCGATACTCCTATCGTTCCGATTTATACATACACACCTGAAAACACATTGAGAAAAGCGAAAGAACTCTATGACGCAGGTGTTTATGTCAACTGTGTATTGCCTCCGGCTACTGCACCGAACGAATGTCTTTTGAGAACAAGTTATATGGCTTCACTTACTAAAGAACTCATTGACGAAGCGGTTGATATTATCGCCGAAGTACTTTTAAAAGACAATGACTGATGTAGCGGTAGTCACGGGTGGTTCAAGCGGAATAGGGCTTTGCACATGTTTGTCACTTTGTAAAAAAGGTATAAAAGTTTATGAACTTTCCCGCAGAGAAAGCAAAGTCGAAGGCGTTACTCATATCACTGCCGATGTAACAGATGAAAAAGCAGTTCGTGACGCAATAGAAAAAGTTATCGACATAGAAAAGCATATCGACATTCTTGTATGCAACGCGGGTTTTGGTATTTCGGGAGCCGCAGAACTTACGAAATCCGAGGACGCACACAAACAGATGGAAGTAAATCTTTTCGGTGCGGATAACGCGATAAAAGCGGTTTTGCCCTATATGCGCGAGCAAAAAAAGGGCAGAATAATCTGTATCAGTTCGATAGCGGGAATACTGCCCATACCGTTTCAACTTTGGTATTCTGTCAGCAAGTCTGCTATTATCTCGTATGTACTTGCTTTGCAAAACGAAGTAAGACCTTTTAACATCTTTGTAACGGCAGTTTTGCCCGGAGATATAAAAACAGGCTTTACAGAAGCAAGGCAAAAAGATGACGATACTCTGGGCGTGTATTCACAACGCCTTTCGCGTTCTGTAGCGTCTATGGAGCACGACGAACAAAACGGAATGAGCGCAGAATTTGCGGGTAATTTCGTAGCAAAATATGCCGTAAAGAAAAAGTCAAAACCGATTGTATCTATGGGATTTAGTTACAGGCTTATCGCGGTTTTGTCAAAAATTTTACCGCGCAGGTTTTCAAATTTCGTCGTCGGCAAACTCTATGCAAAATAAAAATATTTTTATAATGAAAAGGACTTGTCAGATGACAAGTCCTTCTTTTATCAAGGCGGATGGTGTGTTATAGTGAAATATTTGCCTTTGGCAAATGTGATATAATTTCTATCGAAATTGTGATATATTCGGCTATGCCGAATGTGATATGATATAAATCCACTCACGCCGAAGGCATTTCATACACGGACGGTGTATTTCACACGCAAAGCATATTTCACAAATCCCGAAAGGGATTTATATCGTTGAAAAAAGCAAGTCTTTCGACTTGCTTTTTTCATGGTGGAGATAAGGTAGACAAATTTAGCGGCAAAAAATATTTCGTCATTTGCCGTTGAGGAAACGGAAAAAAAGACATCATCGCTCTCCCTAAAAATGATTCACAGAATCATTTTTACCGTCGCATTTACGCACGGCTTAATGCTCGGCACGGTCGCCTTCGATTCCCCTTATCTCCACTAATATTATGGTAAAATAAAAAAAGAAAGTATCAAAAAGATACTCTCTCTTTTTCAATGGTGGAGATAAGGGGAATCGAACCCCTGACCTCTTGAATGCGAACCAAGCGCTCTACCATCTGAGCTATACCCCCACATCGGCTAAAATTATACACGAAACGGTGCATAATGTAAAGACAATTTTATATATTAGAGATACCCTCGCTGACACCGAGAATCACAATGCCGAGTATTACAAAAAGCACACAGGAATACTGCGATGTTGTGAGTTTTTCTTTGAGCAGAATTTTTGATAGAATGACCGATACAATACAGTATGATGCGACCATCGGAGCAGAAAGCACGGGATTTCTTGCCATAGCAAAGACATAGAAAACCTGCCCGCCTTCTTCGCAAATAGCAGCAGACATTTTCGGCAGTTCGGATTTAGAAAACGGATTGTAAGGCTTTTTTTCTTTGACAAAAAGGAAAACATAGAGCGCAACCGATACAAGGAAAAATGTAAGTCCGTAAAGGATAATTACATCAATTTCCGAAAGCGAAAGTCCGCTTGAATCACTAAGAATAATTCCGTCTGCTGCGGTGCCGATTGTATCAAAAACGCAGTAAAGCAAAGGAAACAAAAGGGCAAGTGCACCGTAGCGGTACTTGCTGTTTTCTTTTTTTGTCAAAGTTTTTTGGTAAAGATTATGCTCAACAATAGCAAGAGAAATCACGGCAAAAACAATGATGACAGTACCGATAATATCAAGTACCGAAAACTCATCAAAGAAATTATTTATCCTGCCGATGAGGATAAAATACAAAAGCATAACCACGGCAGACAACGCACCCGAGGCGTTTTGCACGGGAGATACAATGGAAAGTTCAAGATACCTTAGTCCTGCGTAGCCGATAACCATAGAGATTATGTACGAAAGCGAGGCGGGAAGGTACTTTACGGCATTGGAAAGCAGTGCCGATAAAGTCATCTTGTCATCTGAAAAAATGAGCAAAAGGATTGAGCAAACGCCCATAATCATACCAACCCACACGGCGATTTTCAGGTGAGAGTACTTCTCGTTTTCGTCACTGCTTTTTTTGTAAAAAAGGTCGGCAAATCCCCAAAAAAGCGTGCACAAAAGGGCAAATATAAACCAACTCATAGGCTTGCCTCTTGTTTTGTCTTTGCGTTATCGTTAGCGTTTGAAAGCATAAGTTTTATTCTGTTTTCCTGATTTATTGCGGTAGCACCGGGGTCATAGTCAATAGCAACGATGTTGACATCGGGGTTCTTTTCTTTTATCGGCTTCATCATACCTTTTCCGACAATGTGATTAGGCAGACAACCGAAAGGCTGGGTACAGACAATGTTATTTATACCTTCGTTGATAAGTTCAAGCATCTCGGCGGTAAGGAGCCAACCTTCGCCCATTTTTACGCCGATACCGATATATCCGTCTATGAGTTTTCGAGTGTTGTCAAAGTCCGCCATAGGCATAAATTGCGGATATTTTTTCATCATATCTCGGATATCATAGATTTTTTTCAAAAGATATTTGTAGAGGAACTTGCACCCGAAAGCCTTGATTTTTCTGATGTTGTAGAGGTTTTTGTCGGCTATGCCGTTGTATACGCAGTAAAGGCAGAAGTCCATAAGACCGGGGACAACGACCTCGGCATTTTCCGAAAGCAAAAAGTTTTCGAGATTATTGTTTCCCAGAGGGGAAAATTTTACATAAATCTCGCCGACTATACCGACTTTTGTTTTGTCGCGTTTTGTGTCACCGAGAATTTTTGCAAAATCCGATAATATTTTTTCGTAGTTTTCTTTTACATGGCTGTATTTTACCGTGCTGACTTTTCGCATTTCAAAAAGCAGGGTGTCAGTCCATTTTTGAACTAAACGGTCTGTCTCGCCTTTTGTTTTTTCATACGGCCTGCATTGGTTTGACAGAAGCATCATAAGGTCGCCGTAGAACGCACAGTACATCATTTTGTATATCATCGGAACTGTAAGCGAAAATCCGGGGTGCTTTTCCATTCCTGTAAAGTTCAAGGAAATTACGGGGATATATCCGTAGCCTGCTTTTTTTAGTGCTTTTCGCAAAAGATAGATGTAGTTTGATGCTCTGCATCCGCCGCCTGTCTGGGTGATGAGCAAAGCAACTTTGTTTTTGTCATATCGTCCCGACTCAACGGCGTTGATAAGTTGACCGACAACCAAAAGTGCAGGGTAGCAGGTGTCGTTGTGAACATATTTGAGTCCTGTTTCCTTAACATCACCGTCAACGGTTTCAAGAAAATCTACCTTGTATCCGTAGGCAACGAGAATATTGGAAATAAGTTTGAAATGAATGGGGAGCATAGTGGGAACAAGGATGGTATAGTCCTTTTTCATTTCTTTGGTGAATTTCACATATTCGGTTTTTTCCATTTTATTCACCTCTTTCTTCAAGAGCTCCTATAAGACTTCTAAGGCGGATTTTGACCGCACCCAAGTTTGTTATTTCGTCTATTTTTATCTGAGTGTAAAGTTTTCCGTTTTGTTCCAGCAAAGTTCGTACTTCGTCTGTTGTAATCGCATCAACACCGCAACCGAAAGATACAAGTTGAACAAGTTGGGCGTTTTTGTGTTCGCCTGCATATTTTGCGGCGGCATAAAGACGGGAATGATATGTCCACTGGTTGAGTACGGAAAGAATAGGTACATTCGACATATCCGAGATGCTGTCTTCACTTACTACCACAAAACCTAATGATGAAGCAAGTTTGTCAACGCCGTGACAGATTTCGGGGTCAATGTGATACGGCCTGCCCGAAAGTATCATAAGGCGTTTTGAATTTTTCTCTGCAAAATCTATTGCACGCTTGCCTTCGCTGTATATTTTGTTCATATGCTCTCTGTACTGTGAGAAACCGCATTTTACCGCGTCTTTTACTTTTGAGAGAGTAAGAAAATCAAAGTATTTTGACAGGTAAGCGTAAAGTTCATTTGACAGTTCTTTCTCACTTTTCAGGTTAAGATAGGGGTAGAGGAATTTTGTCTTTTTCAGCGAGTCCATATTACCCGACAAAAGTTCGGAGTAATAGGCAACAACGGGGCAGTTGTAGTGGTTGTCGCCTTTTTTCTCATCTATGTTGTATGTAAGGCAGGGGTAGAATATTGCGTCAACACCCATATCTATCAAAGTTTCAACATGCCCGTGCATAATTTTTGCGGGATAGCAGGCTGTATCCGAGGGGATGGAGAACTGCCCTTTTGAGTAAATCTTTCGTGTCGAAAACGGCGAACGGACTACATTAAAGCCGAGTTTTGTAAAAACGGTGTGCCAAAGCGGGTAGAGTTCGTACATCGAAAGTGACATCGGAATACCGATTGTGTACTTGTTTTCCGTTGTAGATTCATAGGAAGAAAGAAGATTTCTCTTGAATTCATAGAGGTTTGGCAGTTTGTCCTCATTGCTGATTTTTATGCCTGCACCTTTTTCACATTGGTTACCCGAAATGAGTTTGTCGGTTTCGTTGAAAATGTTTACTGTAAGTCGGCAGTTGTTTTGACAGCCCTTGCAAACGAGCGACTTTGATTCGTGCTTGAGGTTTTCAACTTCAGCTTTTGTAAGAACAGTAGATTTTTCGCTTTCGTGTGACTTTGCATAGAGGGCAGCACCGTATGCACCCATAAGTCCCGCAATATTCGGTCTTACTACATTTCTGCCGATTTCTTTTTCAAAGCAACGCAAAACAGCGTCGTTCATAAATGTTCCGCCCTGAACGACAATTTCTTTTCCGAGTTCCTCGATAGAGGTAGCACGGATAACTTTGTATATTGCATTTTTGACGACACTCATCGAAAGTCCCGCCGAAATATCTTCAATGGTAGCACCGTCTTTTTGTGCCTGTTTTACCGATGAATTCATAAAAACGGTACAGCGTGTACCCAAGTCAACAGGTGCTTTTGCACGAAGTCCTTCTCGTGCAAATTCTTCAACCGTGTAGCCCATATTTTTTGCAAAAGTTTCGATAAACGAGCCACAACCCGAGGAACACGCCTCGTTGAGCATAATCGAGTCTATGGAGTTGTTATGTACCTTAAAGCACTTTATATCCTGTCCGCCGATGTCGAGAATGAAATCAACATTTTTGTTAAAATGCTTTGCGGCGGTGTAGTGCGCCATAGTTTCAACAAGACCGAAGTCAAGACAAAAAGCACGCTTGATAAGTTCTTCTCCGTAGCCTGTGACGGCACAGGAAGAAATGACGATATCGTCTGAAAAGTTTTCGTAAATAGATAAAAGTTGTTCCTTTACAATCTGTACGGGATTGCCTTTGTTTGAACTGTAATAAGAGTAGATTATCTCGTCGTTTTCGCCGATAACAACAAGTTTTGTCGTGGTAGAACCGCAGTCGATACCAATGTACGCCTTGCCTTTATAGTTGCCGGAAAATTCGGTTTCGACAAAGTTTTCGGCGTGTCGTTTTACGAATTCTTTATAGTCTTCGTCTGTTTCAAACAAAGCAGGCATAGAGGAAATTTTTTCGCTGTGCTCGAGTGACTTTTCAAGATTTTTTACAAGAGAGTCGTATGTGAATTTTTCCCCGTCAAAAGAGTAGAGAGCCGCACCGATTGACACGGCAAAAAGTGCGTACTCGGGGAAAATTGCATTTTCGTCAGTCAGTTTCAAAGTTTCTTTGAAACGGTTTCTCAATCCCTTGCAATAGTAAAGAGGACCGCCGAGGAACATAATCTTGCCCTCGATTTTTCGCCCTTGGGCAAGTCCTGCGATAGTTTGGTTTACTACCGCCTGATAAATGGAAGCGGCTATATCCGCTTTTGTAGCACCTTGATTTATGAGAGGCTGAACATCGGATTTTGCAAAAACTCCGCAACGCGAAGCGATGGGGTAAAGTTGTTTGTACGAAAGGCTTTCTTCGTCCATTTCGGTGTTGGTCATATTAAGCAAAGTTGCCATTTGGTCGATAAATGCACCCGTACCGCCTGCACAGGAGCCGTTCATTCTCTGGTCAAGTCCGCCGGTAAAGAAGATGATTTTTGCATCTTCGCCACCGAGTTCGATAACGGCATCTGTATCTTTTTCAAGACAGCGAACACACTCGGCAGTAGAGTATACTTCCTGAACGAACTTAAGCCCTGCCGCATTTGCCATACCCAAACCCGCAGAGCCGGAAACGGCAACGGTAAAATCTTTGCCCGATAAAAGGTCTTTCATCTCTTTTATCATAGAAAGAGTTTTCTGCCTTACCTGTGAAAAATGGCGTTCATATTTGCTGTAAACGAGTTTTGAATTTTCGATAAGAACAACCTTTGCTGTAGTTGAGCCGATATCGATACCGAGCAAAGTTTTGTTTTCTGTTCTTCCCTTTTCGTCATATATTTGCATAATGCTTCACCTTTTTGCAAAATCTGCATAAATATCCATTCTATCCTATGATACATAATACCACGAAAGATTCAGACATTCAAGCGATTTACCATACATTTAGTATATTATTCATAAATAGGTAAAAACAAAACGAACTCCGGATATTTTGATATGCAAAAACACGCAAAAAAACACCGCAACAGATTGTTGTCTGCTGCGGTGTAGATATTGATATTTATTCAATATTGAGTATGTCGGCAAAACCTGTGATATCGAAAACTTCTTTTACTATTTCATTGACATTTGTAACTTTCATCTTTCCGCCTTGTTGGTTCATTGCTTTTTGTGCTGATAAAACAACACGAAGTCCTGCGGATGAGATGTAGTCGAGGTTTTCAAAGTCAAGGATGAGTTCGGCAGTGTTTTCAAGACTGCCTTTGATTGTTTTATCAAGTTCGGGAGCAGTAGTTGTATCAACTCTGCCGCTGACTTTGATAATCATTGTTGTGCCTTCTGCCATTTTAAAAATTTCCATAATTTATCCTCCAAAAGTAATTGATTATTTATTTATATTTCGGTTGATCGAAAAAAGACTATTTAAGCCACGGCAGGAAAAATCCCGATTCGCCGATTTTTTTATTTACGGCTCTGATAAGACGTTTTACATTGTAGTTTTCTTTTTCAACATTTTTGAGCAAGGTTTCCGTAACTGCTATGTAAATATCTTTGAACCTTTCTATGCTTTCTTTTTTATATCTTGAAGAAGCATAGTCGAGTACAAGCCCCAAGCCGTCTTTGCCGTCGAGTATCTGTATGTCGAGAACATTTTCGGAAGCCGCTTTGTTCTGTCTGATATCAACGGTTTCGATATCCATATCCTCGATATCTCCGCCGTCGCGTATATCTTCCTGATACAGGAAGCATACAAGGTCGTCTGTAACGGCGTTTGCACCGAGCATTGTATACGGATAACTGTTGTGTTCAATACCGCCTGCGATTTGCTTTTGAACATCTTGGTACAAAGTGCTGATGAACTGTTTTTTGCTAAGCCTTACAGCAACAGGCAAATCGTTAAGCAGCAGTCCGATACCCGAAAGTTTTTTGATGTCATCTCTGCCGTTGTATGTCCAGGAAATCTGTATATCGCTCTTTTGGTTATATATCGCGATAGAAAGCATGGAAACGAGCGAGAAGAAGGCGTTCCTGCCGATTTTGTATTTCTTTTCGACAGCCTGCATAGCCTCTTCGTTTTTAGCCATATCGGCTGTAAGCTGGGCTAGAGTATTCTCTCTTGTTTTGAAATCGGTTTTCGGTCTTACCGACCAGAAATCACCGTCATAAAGTTCCTGAAAATACTTTTTATCTTCGAAGTAACGCTCGGATGTCATCGCTTTTTCGTGGTCTGAGAGCATCATATAGTAGTAGTCGCGGTCAAGTTCCATACCGTAGTATGCCTTGATGATGTCGCCCATAATTACTTTGAAAGAAGTGCCGTCAAATACGGTGTGGTGAACATCAAAGAAGATGTAACCCGCTTCTTCAGTTTCAAAGATACGCATTCTGTAAAGACGGTTGTTCATAATTTTGAACGGTTTTACCAAAGTATCTTTGAGTTTATCTAGTTCTTCTTCGCTGATTTTTTCAACATCGATATGGTCTTCAACAAGTTCGGGGTGATATGACTGTATCATTTCACCGTCGTCGTTGAAAGTAAACATAGTGCAAAGTGCGGGGTGGTTTCTTATTGTAGTAAGAAGTGCATCCGCCATTTTCTGAGGTTCATATCTTTCTTTATCGAAACGGAGCATAGTAAAGAGGTTGAGCATTGTTGACATCGGGGTGTAGAGTTGGTAGTCAATCATATAGGTCTGGTACGCTGTGAGTATATGCGGATGTTTCTTCGACCTGTCGTCACGCTCGTCGTCGGACTCTGTGACTCCGTTGGGGAATTTCTTCTTATAGATAGCGGCAATTTTCTCGGGAGTATGACCGCTGAAAATATCCGACGCTGAAAGTCCGTTGATTTTTGATTTGACGAGAACTTCCATAGACGCCATTGAGTCGCCGCCCAACTGGTAGAAGTCATCTTTTATACCGACTCTGTCGATTTTAAGGACTTCGGAGAAAGCATTGCAAAGTGCTTTTTCAATATCGTCGCGCGGAGCAACATAGTCATCAACATAGTCAGAAAAGTCAGGCTCGGGAAGAGCCTTTCTGTCAAGTTTTCCGTTTGGTCGAAGGGGAATATCGTCAATGTGGATGAAGAACGACGGAAGCATATAGTAGGGAAGATATTTTGCCATTTCTTCACGGGTTTTCTCAAAATCGACCTTCATCTTTTTGAGGTAGTAAACGCAGATGAAAACACGGGAGCCATTGTCGATGATTCTTGCGGCAGTCCAGTCCACCCCGAGGACCTTTTTGGCAACGCCTTCGATTTCTCCCGGCTCAACACGGTTACCGTTGATTTTAACCATATCGTTGAGTCGTCCGCAGATAACAAAATCTCCGTTTTCGTCTTTATATGCCAAGTCACCTGTGTGGTATATTCCGTCTTTGAAAACCTTTTCGGTTTCTTCAGGAAGATGAGTGTAGCCTCTGACGAATTTATTTTCAAAGCAGACTTCGCCTTTTTCGCCGTCTGCTACGCGATTACCGTTTTCATCAAGCAAAAATACATCGTGCGAAAATTCGCTCTTACCGACGGGGGTATCTTTGTAGAGTTTGTCAACAAGGAAATGAGTAACAGCAAATCCCGATTCACTCATAAGGTAGAAGTTGTGAATGTCCAGTCCGTCCATATAGACTTCTCTTGCCGGTTCACTGCCGATAATGCAGAATTTAAGTGACGGCGGTTTTGAAGTCATTTTACGAATATATGACGGAGTAAGGAAAGTACCGGTGATTTTGTTTTTCAACATATACATACCGATGTAAAGCGGGTTTTTGATTATGGAATACTCAACAACATAAATCGGTACAACATAGTACAGTGCATAGCAAATAATAAGAAGCGATGCAATAAAGTTCAGCGGTGCTACAAGGGCAAAACGGTCTTCGGGTGTTGCAAGTTGGTCGCAAGTAGTCATAGTAACAGATTTAATCATCCTGTCGATATTACCGTACTCGTGAACAACGCCTTTCGGATTTCCCGTAGTGCCGGATGTATAAACGGCAAAAGCCGCCACTTTTTCGTCAACAGGCTCAAAGCCTTCTTTGTAGTCGCAACTTTGGATTTCGAGCCAGGTTTCAGAGTCGATAACTACCTTGCATCCGCAGTCTTTTTTTATGTATTCAATACGCTCGGGAGCATAGTTGTCTTCAACTATAACAAAAGCGGAGCCGTTTTTCCATACTCCGGCTAACGCGATAATCGGCTGAATACCGCGGGGCAGACAGATAAGAACAAAGTCTTCTTTGCCGATACCCTTTGCCTGCAGGTAGGAATAAACCTTTCCGGATAAATATTCAAACTGACCGTAGGTGATACCTTTTGTTTGTACGGCATCGTGGAAGGTCAGGTGGTCTTTGTATTTTTCTGCGTTTTCTTTCATCTTGTCAAGAAAACCAATCATATAATTACCTCCGTACCCATAATTATATTTATAATATCACAACTGAGTATAAAAAGCAACCGAAAAAACCTTAATATATCTTAATTTTTTGTCGAAAAATGTCTTTTTTGGTAGTGACAAAGAAGTACACTTATGATATAATAATACTAATTATATGCGTATTGCGCAGAAAAAGGAGGAAATAATGAAGGTATTTAATGCAATCATCGGCGTTTTCGCCATCTTCGGTTCACTTTACTGCATTTTTTGGCCCGAAGAATCTTTCCTAAATGCAGGTTGGATAGTTGCAATACTTCTTCTTATGTGGGGTATTTGCTCTATCGTCAGTGCTATCTTCTTTAAGCACGACCAAAAAGAAGGTGAAGAAGGCAAAGAACTTGCCGGCACGGGTACTGTCGGTCTTTTACTCGGCATTGGTGCTGCGGTTGTCTCTTTGCTTGCGCTGTTTGTTCCGGCTGTTGAAGCTTTGTTCTACATTATCATTCTTTTGGTATTTGTTTTCTGGCTTCTTTTCTACGGAGTATATTCTATTGTAAAAGCAATCAAAAACAGTAAAGATTCTGAATCAAACGGTTGGATATTCAGCCTTATTCTCGGAATCCTTATGGTACTTATCGGTCTTTTCTGTATTTCCGATTTGTTGTTCGAAGTTGCTCTTATCGGAGTTATTATCGGAATCGGACTTATGGTAGCCGGAGTAAGACTTATCTCGTCGGCATTTGAGCCGTCTTATGAATGATGTCGGGGAGGTAAAATATTATGAAACGCGTTATATTAGAACTATCTAAATTCAAAAAAGAACTTTTCCTCATTATTATTTCCACATTGGGTACAACACTTGCTACCCTCGGACTTCCCGCACTGCTTCGCGGTATTATTGACGAAGCAATCCCGAACAAAGATTATGCTAAACTTTTTACCACAACAGGACTTATGGTTGTTTTTGTTGTTATCGGTATTTTGGCAGGTATCTGGGGTTCGAAACTTTCGGCACAGGTTTCTATGGGTGTCGGAAGAAATATGAGAAGTGAGATTTTCAACAAGGTTCAAAACTTCTCACAAAGTGAGATTGATGCTTTCTCAACATCATCGCTTATCACAAGAACAAATAACGACATTACACAGATTCAAACTTTCTTGAATCAGGTACTTCGTATCGCGATTATGGCACCGATTATGTGTATCTGCGGTATCGCACTTGCGGTTTCGACTTCGCCGAGACTTTCTGCCGTACTCGTTATTTCTGTTCCAGTTATGGCGATTATCCTTGTTATCATCGGAAAAATCGCTATTCCGCTTTCTACTTCAATCCAAACAAAACTTGACAACATCAACCTTGTTATCCGTGAAAAACTTACAGGTGTTCGTGTTGTTCGTGCTTTTGGTACACAGAAATTTGAAGCAGATAAATTTGAAAAAATCAACACAGACTATAAAAAGACAAGCAAAAAGATGCAGAGAGTTTCAAACCTTCTTCTGCCCTTTATGATTCTTATCCTTTCAATGACCATCGCCATCATCCTGTATATGGCTTACAATCAGTCAGTTTATCAAGGTGTAAAATATACAGCCGGCGAACTTATGGCAATTATTGAATATATCCTTATGATTTTGATGGCTGTTGTTATGATGACACTTGTTTTCCTGCTTTTGCCCAGAGCGACAACTTCCGCAAAGAGAGCACAGGAAATCCTTTCATCAGTCAACGAAATCGACAATGCAGAAGAGCCCAAGGATAACACAGAAAAACAGGGTTATCTTGAATTTAAAAATGTATCATTTACATACAAGGGCGCAGATGTTCCCGCTATACAGGGACTTTCGTTCTCTGCAAAACCCGGCGAAACTACTGCTATCATCGGCGGTACCGGTATGGGTAAAACAACTATCGTCAACCTTATTCCCCGTCTGTATGATGTAACCGAAGGACAGGTACTTGTTGACGGTATTGATGTACGCGATTACGATTTGAGCGTATTAAGAAAGAAAATCGGTTTTGTTCCTCAAAAGGCTGTACTGTTCAAAGGTACAATAGAAAGCAACCTTCGTTTCGGTGATGATGACCCGACAGAAGAAAGAATTGAAAAGGCTGTTGAGATTGCTCAGTCAACCGAATTTGTTATGAAGAAAGAAGACGGCTATGAGTCAGTCGTTGCACAGGGAGGTTCAAACTTCTCCGGCGGACAGAAACAGCGTCTTTGTATTGCTCGTGCAGTTGTCAGAAAACCCGAAATTTATGTTTTCGATGACTCTTTCTCGGCACTCGACTTTAAAACAGATAAAAACCTTCGTGCAGCACTTGCAGAAGAAACAGACAACGCAACCGTTGTTATTGTTGCACAGCGTGTAAGCACCATTATGGAAGCTGACCGCATTATCGTTGTTGAGCAGGGCAAGATTGCCGGCATCGGCACACACCATGAACTCCTTAAAACTTGCGATGTTTATAAGGAAATTGTGGCATCACAGATGAGTGAGGAGGAGATGAACAAATGAGTAAACAAGTAAATGAAAAGAAAAAGAAAAACTCTGTTTATAAGCGTCTCTTCTCTTATATGAAACCGTATAAGGTTCCGCTTATCTTCTCTATTATTTTTGTATTTATCGGATGTTTTGTTTATGCGCTTGCACCTTTGATGCTCGGTAATGCCATAAACAATTTGAAATTGATTTTCACCGAAGGCTATACAGCCGAGGTGAGTGAAGCCTTCTTTATCTTCCTTATCACTATGATATCGTGCTATTTGCTCTACTCGATATTTACATATCTTGCAACTCACCTTATCGTAGCATGCACAGAAAACACTATCTATGATTTGAGAAAAGCGATTGATACAAAACTCAACAAGCTTCCTCTCAACTACTATGATACAACTACATACGGCGATATTTTGAGCCGTGTAACCAACGATATCGATACAATTTCAAACTCATTGCAGTCAAGTCTTTATCAGATAATCAACGCTTGCTTTACTGTTGTAATCGTTATTATTATGATGCTCGGTGTTTCCGGTTGGCTTACTATCGTAGGACTTCTTGCAGTTCCGTTTATCCTCTATATCTCTGCAAAAATCGCAGCAAAATCACAGGTCGGTTTTGACAAGCAGATGGAACTCACAGGCGAACTCAACGGCTATGTTGAAGAATACTACGGCGGTCATAATGTCGTAACCGTTTTCGGCAAAGAAGAAGAGGTTATCGGCAAGTTTGAAGAAACTAACGACACTCTTTACGAAACATCAAACCGCGCTCAATTCTTGGCAGGTATTTTGATGCCTTTGTCACAGAGTATGTCAAACATCGGTTTTGTACTCGTTGCTCTTGTCGGTGCGTTAATCGCTATCGCAGGCGGACTTTCAGTCGGTATGATTCAGGCGTTTACTCAGTATCTTACTCAGTTCTCAACACCTATCACCGAAGTAATGCAGATTTCGGGTATCATCCAGTCAACAAGTTCTGCCGCTACAAGAATTTTTGAATTCCTCGACGAACAGGAAGAAGTTGCCGATACAGAGAATCCGAAGTTCCCCGAGCCTTTGAAAGGTCAGGTTACTTTCGACCATGTTAAGTTCGGTTATCTTCCTCACCAGACTCTTATCCATGACCTTGATATCAAAATCAACGCAGGCGAAAAGACCGCTATCGTCGGTCCTACCGGTGCAGGTAAAACAACACTTGTTAACCTCATTATGCGTTTCTACGATGTAAAGGGCGGCGGTATCAGAATTGACGGCGTTGATGTAAGAGAAATGAAGCGTGAACGCCTCAGAGAGATTTTCGGAATGGTACTTCAGGAAACATGGCTTTACAGCGGTACTATTATGGAGAACATCCGCTACGGTAAACTCGATGCTACCGATGAAGAAGTTATCGCTGCCGCAAAGGCTGCAAGAGCCGATGCGTTTATCCGTACTCTCCCCGGCGGATATAATTTTGTACTCCAAGAGGGTGCATCAAATATCGCACAGGGACAGCGCCAGCTTATCACTATTGCAAGAGCAATGCTCAACGACCCGCCCATTATGATTCTTGACGAGGCTACATCCTCTGTCGATACAAGAACCGAAGTTCTTATCCAGGATGCTATGGCTCAGATGATGAAAGGCAGAACAAGTTTTGTTATTGCTCACAGACTTTCTACAATCAAGGACAGCGACAACATCCTGTATATGCAGGATGGCGATATCCTCGAAGTAGGAAACCACGAAGAACTTATGGCAAAAGACGGCTTGTATGCAAAACTCTACAACAGTCAGTTTGCCGACAATAACGGATAATAAAAACTTATGGCTGTGACGAACTCGTCACAGCCATATTTTTTGTTTATTTTCAATTTTGTTTATACTTTTTTAAATGCACAGCCCAAGAATATTACATAAAAAACCTCATATAACGGAGTAAGAATAACGATAGCAACGGCGATTATTCCCGATGCAATAAGGAGCCAGTCTGCACCGTTCGGTATAAAGAGCAGGAAACCCGAAAACAGTTTCATCAAAAGGTTTAGCATTGTACCTATAACATAGATGAACAAAGTTGTTTTGCCGAATTTTGCAAGTTTTTCGTGTCCTTTTTCTTTTAGCAGTTGTATTGTCGTTTGAATAACGAAAGTTGTAATTATTATCATTACAAGGTCAACGGCAACATCACTGATTTTGTTGTTTTGAAGTTTCGGCACGAAAGCAGATGCACACGCGGTAACAATCTGTGCAAGGATGAGGAATATTGAAAAGACAAAAGCGGGAAGATAGCCGTTTGCCTGTTTGCTTGCTTTATATAGACCGACAAGGTCGATAATTGTTGCGGCGATTCCGACCAAAGCAGAATTTAACAGCAATATCATAGGTATAAGAAATTGGCTGAATACGGTGTCACTTTCTATCACTTTACCACCGAGTAGGGTGTCTCCGCCGATAATAGTTCCGATTACCGCAACTATCTGACCGATAAGTGTCAACAGTGCGGCAATAAACACCAGGAGCAAGCCTTTTCGTGCTTTACTTTTCATAATATATCCTCCGAGTCTGAACGATATTTTGATTATATCTCAAAAAGTCCCTTAAATCAATACAACCCGACAAAGTTTTTTGTCGGGTTGCTGTCTTTTTAAAAAGCGGGTTTTCCTCTGCCGTTTGGCGGTTCTTGTCTCATTTCACCGTTTGGAGGTTCCATATTGTTACCTCTGCCCATACCACCGTTTGGACCTCCCATACCGCCCATAAATCCTGAATTTGAAGTTACAACGGAGTTTACGGTGATTTCTTCTGCCTTTGTGCCGCCGGTGTATTCGCCGTTTTGGTACAGACCGTGATTATTTTCGCCGGAACACTGTCCTCCTGTACTTATGGTGTAGGTTTCGCCTGTTTTGATTTTATCCGAGCAGATAACCACATTTTGATACTCTTTGCTCGGTGAGTAGGTTACTATGGAATTACCGTTTGAATCGGAAAGATTAAAGAGAGTATCGGCGCTTTGTTTTGAAAGGTTAACCATAATGCAGTTTTGAGTTGATGTGTCGCTTACAGCCTGTGCCATTTCACTTGAACCACACGCTACAAGTAGTCCGCCTGTCATAGTAAATGAAATATCGTAGTCGATAGCACCGTCACCGCCGTTTGTAGGACCGTCAACAAGAAGTGTGCCCCCCGACATTTCGGCAGTACCGTTTGAATCAAAACCGTCACCGTCTGCATTTATATAGATAAAACCGCCTGTGACTTTGATAGAAGCATTAGCATTTCCCTTGAATTTGTCACCGCCGCCGAAACTGTTTTGCTGTGAAGAATCGTTACCGCCTGCGGCGTTTATTCCGTCATCGGATGCTTTGATTTCGATATTACCGCCGCTTATGTTGATGTTTTCCGCTTCAAGCCCTTCGTATGATTTTTCTATCTTAATGTTGCCGTCTGTGATGTTGAGTATTGAATCCGAATGAACGCCGTCATCTTCACAGGAGATTTTGAAATCACCGCCTGAAATATCTATTTGATTTTTGCTGTGGATTGCATCTTTTCCTGCATTTATTTCAAAATTACCGCTTAGTATTTTAAGGTTTCCGAGAGTGTCGTCTTCGTCATTCGTTGTTTTAATACCGTCGTTTTCGCAGTCTATTTTTATGCTTGCCGTTGAAAGTTCTAACGAATCTCTGCCCTTTATTCCGTCATCGACAGAGTCAATCGAAAGCGTGAGGTCCTTTACAATAAGGTTATCTTTTGACTTTATCGCGGTTGAATAATTTGCATCTATGTTGAGGGTTCCTTTTCCTGCAACAACAAGGTCGGATTTTGAGAAAATTGTTGCATCGGGCTCGCCGTCTGTATCATCGGCGGAAAACTCATAGTTTTCTGTGTCGGAAAGTTTGTTTTCGCTACCCGACCACGCAACAACAAAGGCTTGTTTTGCTTTCTTTATGTGAATGGCACAGCCGTGTTTGTTTGTGATATCAACACCGTTTAGCACTATTACTACGGTAGCATTATCGTCTGCTGTTACTTTTACCTGACCGTCAGTCAGTGTTCCCGAAAGTTCATAGATTCCCGTGTCTTTTATTTTTACTACTGTGTCTTTGATTTCGGCACAGTTGTTTTCTGCCGAAATCGTTTCCCCATTTAAAGTTATTTTATGCGCTTTTGTAAGGTCTATCGAGCCTTCAATATCATTTATGTCGATATTTATTTCGCTTGATACTTCATTTGTTGTAGCCGTATTTTCATTTTTACAGGAGCAAAAAAGACAACACAGCAAAACAAGACACAACAAAAGCGAAAGTACTTTGATTTTCTTTTTCATACTGCACCTTCTTACAGTTGAATTGTATCAGGAGTTTTTGAGCAGGAAACAGGAAGGTTTCCGTTTCGGCAACGGATAGCGTCAATAAATTCTTTCTGTCGGTTTTTGTCCTTCAAAATCACTTGATATTTGAGTTCATATACACTGCCCATTTGGGCGGTTTTTACTGTATTGATTTCAATTTTCTTTGTGAATTCTTCGAAAATATCGTCAAACAGTCCGTCATAGTCGAGGTTTTCGGGAATGGTTATTTTGAGTTCCTGTCTGCTTGATTTCCCGAAATTTGCAGAAAAAAGGATAACAAAGAACAACAGTACCAAAACCGCACCGAAAGCGGCAAAGGTAACATAGCCTGTGCCTGTTGCAAGACCTATTGCCATAGAAAGCATAATGGCCAGGATTTCTTTTGAATTACCCGGCTGTGAGCGAAAACGCACAAGCGAGAATACTCCGACCACTGCAATACCTGTACCGAGATTGCCGTTTACCATCATAATGAGCATACATACAATCGGCGGTAAAAGTGCAAGTGTAATTGCAAAGTTTTGGGAACAGCAGTCTTTGTACATATATACAAGGGAAGCGACTATACCGAGTACCAAAGCAGTGCCAACGCAGATAAGCGCCTGTACTATGGTAAGTCCCTCTGACGATATTATACTTTCAAACATATTGTTCATCCTTTCTGTATTTGTGTTGCAGATGTGCTTTTCCGACTTTTGAAAAGCTCTGCGGAAAAATTTGTTTTTCGCTTAAAATATGCGCAAGCCAAAGAGGCATTGCATTTGGAATTTTGATTTCCATAAGATAGGTGTTTTTCGGGATTATCCTGTCCCCGAAATATCCGTTTTCAAGGTTGATATTTTCGTATCTTGTGACGATATCACAGTCAAAAGTAATTCGCAAATCGCTGTCATCATTTGCGACAAAAGCCTTTCGCTTACTCCCGACAAATACTTTTGGGAAAAGCTTGTATTTTTTCATCATATAGTCGATTTCAAAGGGGATATTTCCCGATAAACTTTTCGGCATTTCTCCCGTTTCTATGTAGCGATAGGCATCATATAAAGAAAGTTTAATTCTTCGCTTGTATACAGTTCCTTTGAATTTCTTTTTTATCTCGAAAAATACGGTTGAATCCAAATCGGGGGTACTGTATGAGCGAAGCCGTAACTTTTCTTTATACGCAGGTTTTGAAAGAGAAGTTTCAATAAGCTCATCATTTGTATTGTCAAAGTAGATGTTTGAAATTTCTGTTTCGCCGTATTTGTCGATATGCATATACGGTGTGATTTTGTCAAGCACATATTCATATTCTTCTTTCGAAAGCAGATATTTTTTCTCTACTCTTTTGAATGTGTAAATCGTCGGCATATTCTGTCTCCTTTTGTAAAGATAATATATGCCTAATGTGATATAATTTTGAGTGCAAAGTGAAAACAACGCGAAAAGTTTATGTAGATTGTGTGAAAAGCACGACAAAATTTTTATTGCATAATAATTAGTTTGCGTGTAAAATAAATCTGTGAAAGGGTGATATAATATGAAAATTTTTGATAATGTTGAAAGCACAATAGGAAATACTCCTCTTGTCAGATTTTCAAATATAAATAAACCGCAGGACACAGAACTTCTGTGCAAACTTGAGTGTTTCAATCCCGCAAAAAGCACAAAAGACCGTGCGGCACTTTTTATGCTCAATGTTGCCGAACAGTCGGGAGAACTCAAAAAAGGCGCAACCATAATCGAGCCGACTTCGGGTAACACGGGAATAGGGCTTGCTTCTATTGCGATACCCAGAGGGTACAAACTCATTTTGACAATGCCCGAATCTATGAGCAAAGAAAGAAGGATTTTGCTTAAAGCATATGGAGCACAAATTGTGCTTACTCCCGCATCGGAAGGTATGGACGGAGCAGTAAAAAAGGCAGAGCAACTGCATAGTGAAATCGAAAATTCTGTGATACTCGGGCAGTTTACAAACCCTGCGAATGCCCTTGCCCACTATGAAACAACAGCAAGAGAAATCTTTTCCAATTGTGACGGAAAACTTGATGCCTTTGTTGCGACTATCGGCACAGGCGGTACAATCACAGGTGTTGCAAAGTACCTAAAAGAGCAAAACTCCGATATCAAAATTATCGGCGTTGAGCCGAAGTCTTCTCCTTTGTTGAGCAAAGGCGTTGCAGGACCACACAAAATTCAGGGAATAGGTGCGAATTTTGTTCCCGATATCCTTGATATGTCGCTTATTGATGAGATAATAACCGTGTCCGATGAAGATGCATACAAAATGACAAGAGAAATTACAAAAGAGGGAATTTTGGTCGGTATCAGTTCGGGTGCGTGCCTAAAAGGTGCAATAGAGTATGCAGAAAAATCCAAAAAGCCACAGCGAATTGTCGCACTTTTGACAGATACGGGAGAAAGATATCTTTCAACAGAGGGCTTATTTGACTAAACTCCTATAATTTGGTATAATAATCCTCTATATATTTCGGCGAAATGGAGTGTTTTTTATGGCACGAGTCAGTAATTATGATAAAAAAGTCGAAAAACTTGCTGATGTTTGTATACAAAGAGGTAACATCGACAAGTCGCTTTACGGAAAATATGATGTAAAAATCGGACTTCGTGACATCTCCGGTGCAGGTGTCCTTACGGGACTTACCGATGTCAGCGAGATAAGACAAAATAAAATAGTAGACGGCAAAGTTGTTCCGACGGACGGAAAACTTTTTTACCGCGGTATCAATGTCGAAGATATAATCAAAGGCTGTATTACCGATAACCGTTTCGGTTTTGAGGAAGTAGCCTATCTTTTGCTGTTTTCCGAATTACCCGATAAAAAGCAGTACGATGATTTTGTTGAACTTTTGTCCGAAAGCAGAATTTTGCCGAGGCATTTTGTTAGGGATGTTATCCTCAAAGCCCCGTCAAAAGATATGATGAACTCGCTTGCAAAGTCTGTTTTGACTTTGGCGTCTTATGATAACAATGTAATGGACTTGTCTATTGACAATGTACTGCGTCAATGCTTGAAACTTATATCACTGTTTCCGCTTTTGTCGGTATATTCTTATCAGGCGTATAATCACTATATCAAAGGCGAAAGCCTTTATATCCGCAATCCGCAAAACGGCGAATCAACTGCCGAGATACTTTTGAAAACTTTGCGTACTGACGGCCAGTTTACAGAACTCGAAGCAAAAGTTCTTGACTTGGCGCTTATTCTCCACGCTGAGCACGGCGGCGGTAACAACTCTACTTTTACCACCTGCGTTGTAACTTCAACCGGTACCGATACATACTCCGCTATTGCGGCGGCGTTGTGTTCCTTAAAAGGTCCTAAACACGGCGGTGCCAATAAAAAAGTTATGGGTATGATGTCGGATTTAAAGAAGAATGTAACCGACTGGAACGACGACGAAGCGATAAAAGACTATCTTTTGAAACTCCTTAACAAAGAGGCATACGACAAGATGGGACTTATCTACGGTATGGGACACGCGGTATATTCAATATCCGACCCAAGAGCCAGAGTTTTCAAGTCCTTTGTCGAAAAACTCGCACAAGAAAAGGGCAAGACAAAAGAATTTGCACTTTATGAAAAGATTGAAACACTTGCTCCCGAAGTTATCGCTTCAAAACGCAGGATATACAAGGGCGTTTCCGCGAATGTCGACTTTTACTCAGGCTTTGTATACAAGATGCTCGGACTTCCGAAAGAACTGTATACACCGATTTTTGCCGTTGCAAGAATAGCGGGCTGGTCTGCACACAGGATAGAGGAACTCTTAAATGTCAACAAGATTATCCGTCCTGCATATATGAGCGTCAGCGAAGAAACACCATACAAATTTATGAAAGACAGATAAAATTTTATTTGTTTTTCTAACACAAAAATCAATGGCTGTGAAGATGTATCTCACAGCCTTTTGTTGTAAAGATTATGAAAAATTTTTTGCTTAAAAAACGGAAT
The DNA here is from genome assembly GCA_018065465.1 of Candidatus Ruminococcus equi. Lineage (GTDB taxonomy): Bacteria > Bacillota > Clostridia > Oscillospirales > Acutalibacteraceae > Ruminococcoides > Ruminococcoides equi. Next base: position 23,867 of record JAGHTC010000023.1, on the reverse strand, counting down.
ATGATACTTTGTGCCGTTTTTTGTACCTTTCTTTGGGGCAGTGCATACCCGGTAATTAAATCGGGCTATGCCGTTATGAATATTGTAAACACAGCGGACAAAATTATGTTTGCGGGAGTCAGGTTTTTTGTCGCGGGAATAATGGTGCTTTTGTTTTCGCTTGTGTATAAGAAAAAGTTTCCCGTTTTAGAGAAAAAGGAAGTTTTGCCTGCTTTACTTTTTGGCTTTGTGCAGACGACACTTGTCTATCTTTTTAACTATATCGGCGTAGCAAACACAACGGCGACAAGGACTTCTTTGCTTACTTCTCTGCCTGCTTTTTTGGCGGTACTTTTTGCCCCTCTTTTTTTCAAAGATGAATACTTGAATTCGCAGAAAATCATCGGTTGCGTTATCGGACTTTTGGGCGTAGCGGTAGTAAATACAGGCTCTTTTGATGTTCCGTTTTCCTTTATGGGTGACGGACTTATCATCATCTCGATGGTGTGCAATACTTTCGGCGGATTTATCGGCAAAAAAGTGTCAAACGGTAAGGCGGCAAAAATGACGGCATATCAACTGCTTTTCGGTGGGTTAATACTGATAGTTTTGTCCCTTGCTTTCGGTGGGAAATTTATGTTTTCTTTGCGTGGAGCGAGTATTACTTTTTACCTTGCGTTTGTATCGGCTGTGGCGTTTTTGCTTTGGACTTATCTGCTCACTTTATACGAGGCGGGCGAGGTGCTTGTGTTTAATTTGCTCATCCCGATTTTCGGCGCTGTGTGGTCTTTTGTATTGCTAAAAGAAAGGGATATGTTAAATCCCGCGTTTATAGTTTCCGCTCTTCTTGTATCAATCGGAATAGTCCTTGTAAATTTTAAAAATAAAAAGTCATAAAGTCTTGAATTATCTTTACTTTGTGGTAGGATAATATATGTAAGAATAATTTTAAAAAGGGGAACGCTTATGAGAATGACAAAAATAGTCTGCACTATGGGACCTGCCTGTGATGATATTGATATACTCGTCAAAATGATGGATGCGGGTATGAATGTTGCCCGTTTTAATATGTCGCACGGAACATATGACGAATGTAAAGAACGCATCAACCGTGTGAAAAAGGCTGCCAAAAAAGCAGGAAAGCACATCGAACTTTTGCTTGATACAAAAGGCCCCGAAATACGCATCGGAACTTTTCCCAACCATTCCGTTATCGTTATGGAGGGCGCAGAGTTTAATCTTTACGCCAAGCCCGATATCGGCGACGAAAACGGTGTCAGCCTTTCGTATCCTAAACTCGTTAAGATTTTTAATAATGATGAAAATATTATCGGCAGGAATATCCTCTTTGATGACGGAAAACTCTCCGCAACAGTTATCGCAACAAGTGATGAATGTATCACCTGCAGATTTAACAACAGCGGTAAACTTTCTAACAGAAAGAGCATAAATATCCCGTCATATAATATAAATATGCCGTATATCAGTCCCGTTGACAGACAGGATATCGAATTTGGCTTAAAGCAGGGCGTTAATGTTATTGCGGCATCTTTTGTTCGCACAGCCGACGATATCATCAAACTGCGCGACTTTATTGATTCACTCGGTTACGAGGGCGTAGAGATTATCGCAAAGATAGAGAACCAAAGCGGTGTTGACGATATCGACAGGATTATTGAGGTTGCAGACGGTATTATGGTTGCCCGCGGTGATATGGGCGTTGAAATTCCGTTTATCAAACTCCCCGAAATCCAGAAAATGATAATCAAAAAATGTGTACTCAAAGGCAAGGCGGTTATTACCGCTACCCAAATGCTTGAAAGTATGACAACGAACATCAGACCGACCAGAGCCGAAATCTCCGATGTTGCAAACGCTGTTTATGACGGTACATCGGCTGTTATGCTGTCGGGCGAGAGTGCCGCAGGAGAGTACCCTGTCGAGTCGGTACAGGCTTTGTGCGATATCTGTACCGCAGCAGAGCAAAACGACCAACTTATGGACTTGCATGTTGACAAAGTATATTTAAAGACTATTACAGGATTTAGAGAAAATATCTGTATGGCGGCTAAAAAGGTTTCCGATAGCATAGGCGCAAAGGCAATTATCGCCGAGAGTAAAACGGGTGCTGTCGCAAGGGCTATGTCAAGATTTCGTCCGAAATGCCCGATTATCGCTGTTGTAACAAGCGAAAGTGTTTGTCAGAAACTTTGCCTTAACTGGGGCGTTACCGCGGTTTTGGGCAGAGAGGAAAGAACAACCGACGCGATAACAAAGCAGGCGGTAGCAAAGGCGCTCGAAACAGGAATAGTCAAAAAAGGCGACACGGTTATTGTCATCAGTTCTAACAAAACCGTCCCAACCTCCGGCACAGATACACTTAATATCAGAATAGTATAATTTTGCAGTTGAATTTAAAAAGTAAATATAAACCGAAACGGGTACAGCAAACGCTGTACCCGTTTCGGTTTTGGTTATATTGTAGAAAATCAAAAACAGGATATCTCCCGCTAATGATAATCCTTGGCTGATTTAATTACTGGGTTTTTGTTCACCGCAGCCGCAGGTGCCGACATAGTTTTGGTGAATTTTTCCGCATTTCGGACATTGCCATTCGTTTGTACCCGGTGTTTGCTTCGGTTTCGGCTGTGAAGATATTGGTTGTGATTGTGCCGACTGTGAAGGTGTTGCTGTCTTTTGTTCTGCGAAAGTTAAAGGTTTGTTTTCAAAAAAAGATGAGTTATTGCTGTCAGGATTGTTGTAAAGTTTTTTTCTTATGTCAATAACATTCTTTACAAGCAATACCGTCAGCATAAGCCCTTCAAACAGCAACCTGATTACAAGAGGTCCGAGAATAATAAGAAGTATCGCAATTATTGGGCTGGCAACAAGAAGCGAAAATCCAAAATATATACAAATAAGGGTTAGAATTATATAAAGTACCTTGAGAATTTGCTCAATCAACAATGATTTGAAAGTTATCAAATTATGTAAAAATCGTATAATTTTATTGTCACTGTTTGCATATTTTTCACTACCTAAAACTTTTAAAATAATTATCGCGGCTACAATAAAAATTATAAGAAAGATTATTATTGAAAACACATACGAAATTGTCGTATAAGTTTGGGCTCTTTTCCCCTCTTCTGCTAGCGATTCTGCTGCATATTCAAAATCCATTTCCATTACCTCCAAAATATTAAATGAATAACTTGCTTAACAGTAGTTTAACCTAAAACAGGTTAAAAGTCAATACCCTGTTTCAGATTATTTTATACTTTTTGTGAGGTGAGATATATGTATAACCGTATCAGAGATTTGCGTCAGGACAATGATATGAATCAGACACAGGTTGCAAAGTATCTTAATATGTCACAAACAGGGTATTCAAAGTATGAAACAGGCGAAAACGACCTGCCGACAACCGTATTGATAAAGTTAGCAAAACTATATAATACAAGTGTTGACTATTTGCTCGGCATTACTAACGAAAGAAAACCATATCCCCATAATAATTAAGAAATAAAAAAATAGGGAACTTTTTGATATATTTTTAGTCAAAAAGTTCCCTACAATTTTAAATAATAGCAACGGGTACAGCGTTTGCTGTACCCGTTTTGTATACATCAATTTTTAGTTGTGATGATTATTTCTTCTCGGACCTCTGTGGTCGTGTCTTTGTCTTGGCTTTTCGTCTGAGATATCGTTTTCGGGAGTAAGTCCGTCAACCTCGATGAGTACATCTCTGCGAGAGAGGTTGAGCCTGCCCTGGTCGTCAATCTCGAGTACCTTTACGCGGATAACATCGCCGACATTAACAACATCAGTAACATTCTCTGTGCGTTTAACATCGAGTTGAGAGATGTGAACAAGTCCCTCTTTGCCGGGAGCGATTTCTACAAAAGCACCGAAATTCATAACGCGGGTAACTTTGCCAAGGAAGATAGCACCGGGCTCGGGGTCAACAGCGATAGTGTTGATGATATCAAGCGCTCTCTTACATTTCTCTGCATCAAGACCGGAAACAAATACCTGACCGAGTTCACCGTCTTCTTCGATGTCAACTTTAACTTCGCATTGAGCCTGGATTTCTTTGATAACCTTACCTGATTTACCGATAACTTCGGCAATCTTGTCGGCAGGAATAGTAGTTGTAAACATCTTCGGAGCATAGGGAGAAAGTTCTTCTCTGGGCTTGTCAATTGCTTTGAGCATAACTTCGTCTAAGATGTAATTTCTTGCTGTATGGGTTTTTGCGAGAGCTTCTTTGACCATTTCGGGAAGAAGTCCTGAAATTTTAAGGTCCATCTGAATTGCTGTGATACCGTCATGAGTACCGGCAACCTTGAAGTCCATATCGCCGAAGAAGTCTTCGAGGCCTTGAATGTCAACCATAGTCATCCAGCGTTCGCCCTCGGTGATAAGTCCGCAGGAGATACCTGCAACGGGGGCTTTAATCGGAACACCTGCATCCATAAGAGCGAGTGTAGAACCGCAGACAGAACCCTGTGATGTGGAGCCGTTAGAAGATACTACTTCGGATACAAGACGGATAGCATAGGGGAATTCTTCTACTGACGGAATAACCGGTACAAGAGCACGCTCTGCCAAAGCACCGTGACCGATTTCTCGTCTGCCGGGACCTCTTGAAGGTCTTGTTTCACCGACAGAGTAGGACGGGAAGTTGTAGTGGTGCATATATCTCTTTGATTCCTCATCGTCAATGCCGTCAAGGATTTGTTTATCTGATACGGGGCCCAAGGTAGCAATAGTGAGTACCTGTGTTTGACCTCTTGTGAAAAGTCCCGAGCCGTGTGTTCTCGGAAGAATGGAAACTTCGGATGCAAGCGGTCTGATGTCGTTCATACCTCTGCCATCAACACGCTTCTGCTCGTCGAGTAACCAGCGTCTTACGATGAATTTCTGTGTCTTGTAAAGACATTCGTCAATTTTTGCTTCCGATTCGGGATATATCTCGTCGAATTTCTCGTGTACTTTTTCGTAGATGGGTTTGAGTCTTTCATCACGGATAGTTTTGTCGTCTGTATCGAGAGCAACTCTGATTTCATCTTCTGAGAACTCTTTGATAGCCTCAAACATTTCGTGGTCGGGCTCGTTAGATTCATAGGTAAATTTGTCTTTGCCGATTTCAGCCTGAATACCCTTGATGAACTCGATAATGTGCTGGTTAGCCTCGTGACCTGCAATAATAGCGTTGTACATTGTGTCATCGCTTACGCAGTTTGCACCTGCTTCAATCATAGCAATACGGCTGTCGGTTGAAGCAACGGTTGTAGCCATATCGGATTTTGCTCTTTGTTCTTGTGTGGGGTTGATGATGATTTCGCCGTCAACAAGTCCGACAGAAACGCCCGAGATAGGACCGTTCCACGGAATATCGGAGATAGACAGCGCGATTGATGTACCTACCATAGCGGTAATTTCCGGCATACAGTCGGGGTCAACGCTCATTACGGTACAAACGATAGAAACATCGTTTCTCATATCTTTCGGGAATAAGGGACGGATAGGTCTGTCGATAACACGGCTGACAAGTACAGCCTTGTCTGTCGGTCTGCCCTCACGCTTTAAGTAACTGCCGGGGATTTTGCCGACTGAATAAAGTTTTTCTTCAAAATCAACCGAAAGAGGGAAAAAGTCGATTCCGTCTCTGGGTTTTGCCGATGCGGTAACTGCTACATGAACTACGGTATCACCATAGTGAACAAGGCACGCACCGTTTGCAAGTTGAGTCATCTTGCCTGTTTCGACTTTGAGTTTTCTGCCTGCAAAGTCGGTTTCAAAGACCTTGTACTTCGGGAAGGTCATCATTGAATTTGCCATAATAAATTCCTCCTGTAAAAAATATTTATATTCACAGGGCGCAGCGTTGAGTTTAGCAATAAAATCAAAGGATAACGGTGGGTTGTCCGCTGATTTTACCGCTAAAAGACAATCGCTTTCACCCTGCTAATAACGAAATGTAGGGCAAACGAAAAATCGTCTGCCCTAATAAAATTACTTTCTGATGCCGAGTCTTGCTATAATAGAACGATATCTTTCAATATCAACCTTGATAAGATAGTTGAGCAAAGCGCGTCTTTGACCAATCATCTTGAAAAGGCCGCGTCTTGAATGATGGTCCTTTTTGTGGACTTTAAGATGCTCGGTAAGGTCGTTGATTCTCTTTGTAAGTAAAGCAATCTGTACTTCGGGAGAACCTGTATCGCCTTCGTGAGTAGCATACTCTTTCATTATAGCGGTTTTTTCTTCTTTAAGCATAGTTTTCACCCTTTCATAATATTTCTGCGACAATCAAAGTAGCGGGTTGGTGAATTCCCCATGGGGGCTTAATCCCGAAACCTTGAAAACGCTAAAAGCAATTTTACCACAAAATTTCTCAAAAGTAAAGAAATTTCTTATATTAAATGTTACTAAATAAAAATAACAATTATTGCTTATCTTTGACTAACTTGTTAATTTTGTTGATAACAGAGAGTTTTTCCCTGCGGTCAAGCACGCGAAACTTGACGATAAGTGCCTGTTCTTCTTTTGACAAAAGATAGAGAGGTTCTTCGCTTTCGGCGTCGACATCTTTAAGTCCCGCGTATAAAATATCTTCACCTGGGAGCAAGGCTTTTATATCAACACAAAAAATCTTTGCAAGTTTTGCAAGCGTTTCAAGTGACGGCTGAGAAACATTGTTTTCCCATTTGGTGTAACCCGAACGGTCCATATTCAAAGCGTCTGCAACCTGCTGTTGAGATAAAGCACAGTTGAGGCGACATTCTTTGAGCTTTTCACCGATAGAATTGTCTTTGGATAGTTTCATAGATATTCCTCATTTCGACAAAATATGACTGTCTTTATGTTATTATATCGTGAAAATTATTCACAATGTTGTTTTTGTGAAAATGTGTCACTATGATACTATTATCTCTTGGATATTTCAGATAATACCGCTATGTATTATTTGCAAAAATAAAAAATTCCCGTTATTACAAACGAGAATTTTGGAGCTGAAGACGTGACTTGAACACGCGACCTGCTGATTACGAATCAGCTGCTCTACCGACTGAGCTACTCCAGCAAAATATTACCGTAACATTATATAATAAGGAAAGTGAATTTTCAAGACCTTTTTAGTGCTTACCAAAAAGGTCTTGAAAACTGATATTTTACACGTTAAATCTAAATAAAACGACATCTCCGTCTTTCATAACATATTCTTTTCCCTCGGAGCGGACAAGTCCTTTTTCCTTTGCTGCTGTCATACTGCCACAGGCGATAAGGTCATCAAAGGCGATTACTTCCGCACGGATGAAACCGCGCTCAAAGTCAGAGTGGATTTTTCCTGCTGCCTGCGGAGCTTTTGTACCGTTTTTGATTGTCCAAGCACGGACTTCGGGTTTACCTGCGGTAAGGTAAGAGATAAGTCCTAAAAGGGCATAACATTCGTTGATAAGTCTGTCAAGACCGGACTGCGAAAGTCCCATATCGGAAAGGAAAAGTTCTTTTTCCTCTTTGTCCATTTCAACTATTTCGGCTTCGAGTTCGGCACAGATGGGAAGAACTGCGGCATTTTCCTCACTTGCGATTTCTTTAACTCTTTTCAGCCTTTCGTTATTTTCGATTCCGTTTGCAAAGTCATCTTCGCTCATATTTGCGGCGTAGATAACAGGCTTGTTTGTAAGCAAAGCGACTTCCGAAAGAAGTTTCTTTTCGTCATCGGTACATTCAACGGTGCGGGCAGTTTTTCCGTCATTTAAGGCGTCAAGTACTCTTTTGAAAAAGTCTGCTTCCGCCTGATATTTTTTGTCGCCTTTTACCATCTTCATAGCCTTGTCGATACGCCTTGTAACGAGTTCTGCATCGGAGAGAATAAGTTCAAGGTTAATCGTGTCGATATCTCTTTCGGGGTCAACGCTGCCCTCAACATGGATGATATCGTCATTGTCAAAACATCTGACAACATGAACGATAGCATCACATTCTCGAATATTCGAAAGGAATTTGTTGCCCAGTCCCTCGCCTTTTGATGCTCCCTTAACAAGGCCTGCAATATCAACAAATTCAATGGTTGCGGGGGTGTATTTTTCGGGTGAATAAATTTCTGCTAATTTGTCAAGCCTTTTGTCGGGAACGGAAACGATGCCGACATTCGGCTCTATGGTGCAGAAAGGATAGTTAGCAGACTGCGCCTTTGCGTTGGTAATTGCGTTGAACAAAGTGCTTTTGCCGACATTCGGCAAACCTACGATTCCTAATTTCATATATAAAACTCCTTGTTGCGATAAATCGTATTTTATAGTATTATAGCATAAGAAAAAGCCAAAATAAAGAGTAATTTCAAGAAGGTTGAAAATTTTGAACAAATACGATATTGTGCTTTTTGACCTGGACGGTACAATAACCCAAAGTGCAGAGGGTATCAGAAAATGTATAGAACTGACTTTGACGGATATGAAAAAGCCTATCCCCGATATGTCTGACTACAGCAGATATATCGGCCCACCGCTTTTGTATACATTCGGAGAAGGACTTTGCCGTTTGAGCAGTGAAAAGGCAAAAGAAGCACTGCCGATATACAACGCCCACTATAATAAAATAGGAATAGAAAATAACTTTCTTTATGACGGTATCAGAGAAACTGTTGAAATGATAAAGTCAAAGGGGATTATGGTTGCAGTCTGTTCGTCAAAAAACGAAGCCCTTGCAAAAAGGGTTGCAGACTATCTTGAAATATCTGACCTTTTTGACTGTATTTGCGGTTCAAAAACCGACGGCACAAGAAAAGATAAAAAAGATTTGATTCCCTATGCTTTGTCGTCGTTGAATGCAAAAGAGAATATGAAAGTAGTTTTAGTGGGCGATACCGCTTTTGATGCTATCGGTGCAAAGGCTTGCTCTATTGATTTTATCGGTGTCACCTACGGCTACGGGAAAAAGTCGGATATGTCGGCACAAGGAGTAAAGAACTTTGCAGATACTCCGAAAGATATATTGAAATTTATACTTTGATTTCATAAATTTTCTCACCTTTCATATATATTGGTAAGGTGATTTGATGTTTGTACTCACGCTGAAAACTCCCGCAAAAGGGAAAATCAAAATGATTTTGTTGATACCGCTATGTTGTGTAACGGCATTTTTAGTATGTTTTGTTTTGGTATCTTTTGATGAAAAGCCACAGAATAAAACTGTTATCGGTGACAGGGAGTATTCACTATCGGCAGAAAACGAAGAACAACAAGAAGAATTTTTGTCATCATTCGGACTGAACGCTTACGAGTTGTTAAGTGAAAAGGAAATAGTAATTCCCGATGAATTTTCACCATTGTATGAAGAATATAACGCTTTGCAAAAACGACAGGGGCTTGACCTCGAAAAATACAAAGGGAAAACGGCAACACAGTACATATATTCTCTCTCTGATTGCGATATAGAGGGCGAGAAAGCCTATGCCGATATTATAGTATATAAAGGCAGAGTAATAGCAGGACATCTGACAAATTATCTTCAAAACGGAAATATGTATACATTTACAAAGGAGTAATTATGAATATCATTCGACTGGACAAGTTCATATCTTCACAGACGGGTTATTCAAGAAAAGAAGTACATAAACTCGTAAAAGACAAAGTGGTGCGGGTAAACGGTATTGTTTGCACGACGCCCGATTTCAAAGTAAATACCGAATGTGACAAAGTAACGCTAAACGGTGAGAATATTTCCTATGAGCCGTATGTTTACTATATGATGAACAAGCCGGGCGGTGTGCTTTCCGCAAGCGAGGACAAGCATCAAAAAACCGTTCTCGACCTCTTGCCCGAAGAATACAGAAGAAACGGACTTTTCCCCGCGGGCAGGCTCGACAAAGATACAACGGGCTTTCTGCTTATTACAAACGACGGTGATTTTGCCCACAAAATGCTTTCCCCGTCAAAGCATGTATATAAAGAATATATTGTGACAACCGACAAAGAACTTAGTGATGAATTGAAATTAAAATTCTCAGAGGGAATTAAACTTTTAGACGGAACAAAGTTCAAGCCTGCATATTTTGAGAAAATCGGAGATAATACAGCAAGGGTAAGAATATGCGAAGGAAAGTTTCATCAAATAAAAAAGATGTTTTCCGCCTGCTCTTATATTGTAGTTGAACTCAAAAGAGTAAAGATAGGCGGACTTTCGCTTGACGAAAGTCTGGACTTTGGTGAAACAAAAAAATTAAGTAAAGATGAAATAGGACAAATATTTGAATAATATTTGGGCAAAATTAACATAAATGAAGCAAAAATTTTGGAATATGGGTATATTATATAAAAATGGAGCCAAATATTTAGTAAAAAAGTATGTGGCAAAACGCTAATCTTTGTGGTATATTATATTCGTATTATATTACTGCGAAAGCGGGTATTATGGAGGTTTACACATGGCTAATGTATCATTAAGACACATTTATAAAATTTATGACGGTGGAGTTACTGCGGTTACGGACTTCAACCTTGAAATCGATGACAAAGAATTTATCATTCTCGTAGGTCCTTCCGGTTGCGGAAAATCTACAACATTGCGTATGATTGCCGGTCTTGAAGACATCTCCAAAGGCGAACTCTACATCGGCGATATGCTCGCAAACGATGTAGCACCGAAGGACAGAGATATCGCGATGGTTTTCCAGAACTACGCTCTCTATCCTCATATGACTGTTTATGATAATATGGCTTTCGGTCTTAAACTTCGCAAGATGCCGAAAGAAGAAATCAAGCGCAGAGTAGGCGAGGCTGCTCGTATCCTCGGTATTGAGGAATACCTCGACAGAAAGCCGAAGGCTCTCTCCGGCGGTCAGCGTCAGCGTGTTGCTTTGGGACGTGCTATCGTTCGTGACCCGAAGGTATTCTTGCTTGACGAACCGCTTTCCAACTTGGATGCAAAATTGCGTGCTAACATGAGAACCGAAATTTCTAAACTCTATCAGCGTCTCGGAACAACATTTATCTATGTTACTCATGACCAGACAGAGGCTATGACAATGGGTACTCGTATCGTTGTTATGAAAGACGGTTTCATCCAGCAGGTTGATACTCCTCAGCATCTTTATGACCTCCCGTGCAACGAGTTCGTTGCAGGCTTCATCGGCTCACCGCAGATGAACTTTGTAGATGCTATCCTTGTCAAAGAAAACGGCAAATTTGCCATCAAATTTGATGAATATACTGTTTACCTCCCCGAATCAAAGAACAAGAACGATTGCCTCGAACCCTATGCAGGCAAAGAAGTTCGTTTCGGTATTCGTCCCGAGCATGTTCACGATGAGCCCGAATTCATCGAGAAACTTGCAGACGGCAACGGTTTGCTCACAGCAAATGTTGATGTTACCGAACTTATGGGCGCAGAGATTTATCTGTATGTCAATATCGGCGGTATCCCGTTGACAGCTCGTGTTGAGCCGACTTCAAAGGCTAAACCCGGTGACAAGATTCAGGTTGCTCTTGAACTCGATAAGATTCACCTCTTTGATAAAGAGACAGAAATGACAATCACAAACTGATTTTCATAAACTTCGGCTCTCCTTTTGGGGAGCCGTTTTTATATTTTATTTGTCTTTTTGCTCTTTTTTGCACTGAAAAATTTTGTTCACAAAAAATTTGCAATTTTGTAATTATACGGCTTTTTTGTCGAAAATATTTACAAAACTTCTAATTTGCTTTTGGTTATTTTGCCCTTTGCAGTTGTTGAAAATGCGATTGCAAAGGGATTTTTTTGCCCTTTTGTGCAAATTGCGAATAATTTTGTGAATTTTACCTTTGTGCAATAAATATGAATAATTTATTATTATTTTGTTCATAAATGGCTATTTTACCGACTGATTTTGAAAAAAAGGTTGATTTTTATATGGTTTTTGTGTAAAATGTATATGTAATAGGTGTATTTTCTATTGAAAACACCAAATCGTTCGGTATTTTGACTATTTTATTTTTTGGAGGGTAACTATGTCAAACAGACTTTTTCAGAGCGTAATTCATCAGATGAAAGATGCCATTGACAGAACGATAGGCGTTGTCGATGAAACTTCCGTTGTTATTGCTTGTTCGGAACTCGGCAGAATCGGTGAGGTAAACGAGAGTATCAACTCCGAGACTCTTTCTGCTACCGTTCCTTTTGTTATCAACGGGCATACTTTCAAATCTTTCGGTTCATCTTCCCGTGCCGAATATGCGGTTTTCGTATCGGGTAATGATGACATAGCACAGAAATATGTTCAACTTTTATCGGTTTCTCTTGCGAGCATAAAGCAGTATTACGATGAGAAATACGACAGAAGCAATTTTATTAAAAATGTTATTCTCGACAATATTCTCCCCGGCGATATCTACCTCAAAGCGAGAGAACTTCGCTTTAACAGTGAAGTAAGCCGTGTTGTAATGCTCATTAAAATCACTTCAAAAACCGATGTTTCCGCTTTTGATGTAGTACAAAATCTTTTCCCCGACAAAACAAAAGATTTTGTTATCAATATAAATGAAACCGATATCGCACTTGTTAAGGAAATCAAGCAGGGTATCGACTCAAAAGACCTCGAAAAACTTGCAGGTTCTATTGTTGATACACTTTCGACAGAATTCTACACACACTGCCTTGTCGGTATCGGCACTACCGTTGTCGGCATAAAAGACCTTGCACATTCTTTCAAAGAGGCACAGGTTGCTTTGGAAGTAGGTAAAGTTTTCGACACCGAGCGTACTATAAGAAGTTACGACAATCTGGGTATTGCAAGACTTGTATACCAGCTTCCGACAACTCTTTGCGATATGTTCTTAAAAGAAGTTTTCAAGCGTGGCTCTATCGACAGTTTAGACCAGGAAACACTTTTTACTATTCAAAAGTTCTTTGAGAATAACCTCAATGTTTCCGAAACATCAAGAAAACTTTTTGTACATAGAAACACACTGGTTTATCGTCTTGAGAAAATCAAAAAGTTAACAGGTCTTGACCTTAGAGAATTTGAAGACGCGATTGTTTTCAAAGTAGCACTTATGGTTAAGAAGTATCTCACCTCCAATCCGACAAAATACTAATATAGTATAAAACAGAAACAGATAAACAGAAACAATAAAGATAGGGAATGTTAGTATGATAGAATTTCACAATGTGACAAAAATATATTCATCTAACGGTACCAAAGCACTTGATAATGTTACTTTGAGTATCGCGAAAGGCGAATTTGTCTTCATTGTCGGCGCATCCGGTGCAGGTAAAAGCACATTTTTGAAACTTATAATGCACGAAGAAAGCCCGACAAAAGGCTCTATTATAGTCAATGATATGCACCTTGAAAAACTCAAAAGGAGAAAAGTTCCGTATTTGCGTCGTACTATGGGCATAGTTTTTCAGGATTTCCGCCTTATCAGCAAAATGACTGTATATGAAAATGTTGCTTTTGCTATGCGTTGCATAGGCAAGAAAAACGCAACAATAAAGAAAAGAGTTCCGTATATCCTCGAACTTGTCGGACTCAAAGACAAGGCAAATGACCACCCGAGTGAACTCTCCGGCGGTGAGCAACAGCGTGTTGCCCTTGCAAGAGCGCTTGTAAATAACCCGTCGCTTATTATTGCGGACGAGCCGACAGGTAACGTTGACCCCGAAATGTCTTTCGAGATTATGCAACTCTTGTCCGAAATAAACAAAAGAGGTACAACCGTTTTGGTAGTTACTCACGAGCATAATCTTGTTGAGAATTTCTCAAAGCGTTGTATAAAAATAGATGACGGCAGGGTTATCTCCGACACAGGCGTTGCCCCCGAAATGGTCGCAATTTAAGGAGGGGCAAGGTATGAGTTTTTCTAGTTTTGGCTACCTCATAAAAGAGGGCTTCAAAAATATGTGGAACAACCGTATGATGACTCTCGCTTCCATCGGTGTTCTTGTTTCCTGTCTTGTGCTGACAGGCTCGGCACTTATGCTTTCTATAAATGTATCGAACATCGTTGATTCCGTTGGGGACAAAAATGTTACCACGGTTTATCTCGATGATGATATAAGTGAATTAGAGGCTGTATATATCGGCAAGAATTTGGAAAAATTAGATAATATAACAACTGCAACTTTCTACCCGAAAGATGAAGCGATTATCGCTTACAAAGATGTTTTGGGTGAAGAGGTTTTTGAAAATATGACAGGCGATGATAACCCGCTTCCGCATGCTTACCATGTTGTTATGGATGACTTGTCAAAATATGACGACACAGTCAAAGCAATGTTGAAGATTGACGGAGTTTCTTCAGTATCATCAAGAAGTGATGTTGCCGAAAGGCTCACGAGTTTGAATACTCTTGTTACTATGATGAGTTTCTGGATTATCCTTGCACTCGGTATCATTTCTCTGTTTATTATTGCGAACACAATAAGAATGACAATGTATGCACACCGCTTTGAAATCAGTATTATGAAATCTGTCGGTGCGACAAACTCATTTGTTCGTATTCCTTTTGTGATTGAAGGTGTAGTTATCGGCTTGATTTCTTCGGGTATTGCTATCGGTCTGTTGGCACTTTTGTCGAACGCGGTTATCAGTGCAGTTGAGCATATCCTGCCGTTTGAATATATACCTTTCTCTGATGTAATGTGGCCTATTATCGGGGCATTCCTTGTTGCGGGCGTACTTGTTGGTGCGTTAGGAAGCCTTGTATCTATCAGAAGATATCTAAAGCATGAGGGTAATGAAATTTTAGGTTGGTAGAACGCTTATCATTACGATGATTTCATTGCGAAAATTTGTTTTCAGAAAAGGAGTGTTTATTTTGAAACGAATTTTATCCTTGATTATATGCTTGTGCATGGTTGCAGCACCGATTATGATGGTATCGGCTTCTGCTACCGATATTGACGACCTTGAAGCACAGCAAGAGGCTCTTGAACAAAAAAGTGCCGAATATGAGGCTGTTCTCAACCAAAAAGAGTCTGCTGTTGAGAAGCAACAGGAAAAGGTTGATGCTTTGGTCGGCAAAGTTCAAACAGTAAACGAAGAGATTACTCTTTGTCATAAGAAAATTTCTTTGCTCGACGAGAAAATAACAGAAAAACAAAACCAGATTATCGAAGCCAGCATAGAAATTGAAGCTAATATGAATATCCTTCGCAAGAGGATAAAAACTATCTATCTTGCAGGCGATGTTTCTTCACTTGAAATCATTATGGGAGCAAAGGACTTCTCCGATTTTCTTGACAAACTCCAACTTGTTAAGAGCGTTTCCACTCATGATGAAAAGTTGATAAAAGAAACTCAACTTCAACTTGAAGAGCGTTCAAAAGAAAAAGAAGAACTCCAGGTTGATAAAAATGCTTTGGAAGAAGAGCAGACAACACTCAAGGATAAGCAAGATGAGTTAAACGGTTTGCTTGATGAACATAAAGAGGTTCTTGCAAATTTGCAGGAAGAGAGCAACGAAGCACTCCAAGACCTTGTTATGACAGAAGAACAACTCGGAAATCTGAGTTCTGAAATAAGAGCATACTACGAAGAACAGGCTGCAAGAGCACAGGCTCAAAACAACCCGACAGGCGGCGGTCCTGCGCCTGATATTGATATACCCGCAGACGGAAGTTGGGTATGGCCTTCTCCCGGCGCATACTATATTTCTTCAACTTTCTATGACAGCGAAGGCAGAGCATCTGCTCACGGTGCTCTTGATATAGCCGGTGCATACGGTACTACTATCGTAGCGGCTACAAGCGGTACGGTTGTTGCTACCTGCGCATCCTGTACACACAACTGGGGTAAATATTATTCCTGCGGTTGCGGTGGCGGATACGGCAACTATGTATGGATTTCTTCCGGTGGCGGAAAAGAGCAGATTTACGCTCACTTGGCATCTGTCAGCGTTTCTGTCGGTCAGTCGGTATCAGCAGGACAGGTTATCGGATATATGGGTTCAACAGGCCATTCTACCGGTGCTCACCTGCATTTTGAAACAAGATATAATGGCAGTAAGTACGACCCACAAAGTGAATTCTAAGAGCCGAGTCGCGAAGCCTTGAAATAACGACAGGCGATCCATGAATTTTGGAACAGACCAAAGGTCTGTGTAGAAATTCACGAGAGCAGGAGTTATTTCAAGAGTTGCGGAGCGAAACGAGGCTTGATATCGTCAGAGCAAATTTCGATATTATACTTTCCGTGCAAGCACGAAAAGTTATAATCTTCATTGCTCTTCCTCTTCCCAAAAAGTCTCTGACTTTTCGGGAGCCCTTTAAGAGCCGAGTCGCGAGTCGCTTCGCGTTTCGAATGAATAATGAATAATTTCGGGAAAAGCGCAAAGCGATTTTTGGATTAATAAATTATTTTTGCATTTGTAAAAAACCTCTTGCATACATTTATGCAGGAGGTTTTCTTATGTTGACAGCACTAAATATTATTACGCCCGAAAAACGCTCATTTTTCTCGAATTTACTCTCCGTTATTCGCGGAAATACGATAAAAGTACAACACCTGTATTTTGACTCGGTTGCATTAAAAAGCATAACATACACACAAAACAAAAAAAAGATAAACTGGAACGCGATTGATAAATTCACAAAAGAACAGAGAACAAAACTTCTCTGCTGTGAAAATATGATTTTGCCGAAAGACAAGGGGTACAGGCGGTACGAGTCATTTGAACTTAACAGCAGGCTTTGTACAAATCTTGCCCTCTATCTTTTGAAAAATATATCTCACAGCGAAAACCTTACGGTGGGGCTGATTGATGACAATGCCTTGTATGATGAATTAGGTTTCAGACTTGTAGATTTCACAGATAAAGTCTATGTTTTTACAAAAAAACACGATGCCTATATCCCCGTAACCGAAAGGTTACTTGATGAAAAAGGTGCGGTGATAACGGTCACGAAAAATCTCGGTAAACTGAAATTTTGCGACCTGGTTATTGCGCCTGAGTTGATAAAAATGAAACTGCCGTTGTCGGAAAATGCCCTTGTTCTTACATCGCAAAAGCCCGTGGTGGAAACAGATGCTTTGACGCTATATAACTACTACTTTGATTTACCGAAAAAGTATCTTTCCGTAAAGCCCGATTATCTTGATGATATGTACTTTGCGTCAGCGTTGTACTCGCTTTTGAAGATATATAAACTCGGTTCGTTTGTGCCTCGGCTTTGTTCGGGAAATAACGATATTCATACCCCCTCTTCACTTTGTAATGTACTGAAAAAACAGTAAGCAAAAGGCTGTGACTACAAAGCCACAGCCTTTTGTCATAGGGAATAAAATGGGATAGTGGATATATTTTGCAAAGCAAAACGGAAAGTCTATTCTCATAAAGCAGGAGCAAAAACTTTCCGCTTTGCGTGTTGCCTTCATAATATTAACGCAGGAGAAAGGCAAACTATTGCGTTGATATAGAAAAAGCCCAATCTTTGTAGATGTTGACAAAATGGGACACTTTGTTTTATGAAAATCTTACAAAAGAAAAGGCAGAAAATCTCTGATAATTCTTGACATAAAGACCTAACTTGCATATAATAACTATTATGTGTAAGTATTGTATTTTTTTATTTACATAAAATAGAAAGGATGTTTACAAATGGCTAAAATCGTAACACTTACTGCAGAAGGTAAAAAGAAATTAGAAGAAGAACTCGATTTTCTGCGTGGCGAAAAACGTAAAGAAATTGCAGAAAAAATCAAAGTTGCACGTTCATACGGCGACCTTTCGGAAAACAGCGAATACGATGACGCAAAAAACGAACAGGCTATTTTGGAAGCAAGAATCGTAACCATCGAGGCTACTTTGAAAAATGCCGTTGTTGTTGACGAAGCCGATATCTCTAACGAGCATATCCATGTCGGTTCAAAAGTAAAGGTTGAAAACAAAACTTTGAAGAAAAAGTTTGAGTATAAAATCGTAGGTTCTAACGAATCTAACCCCAAAGAGGGCAAAATTTCTGATGAGTCACCTATCGGCAAGGCTTTGCTCGGACACAAAAAAGGCGATATGGTTGAAGTTGAAACCCCGTCCGGCGAAATGGTATTTAAAGTAACAAGCATTTCAAAATAAGCGAAAATCAATTCGGAGAGTAATTATGGAAAACCAAGTTCAAAATTTAAACGAAATACTGAAATTAAGAAGAGAAAAACTTACAAATTTACAGGAGCAGGGCAAAGACCCCTTTGTTATCACAAAGTATGACGCTACTCACCACTCAACTGATGTCAAAGATAATTTTGACGAGTTAGAGGGCAAGAGCGTTTCTGTTGCCGGCAGAATGATGTTCAAGCGCGTTATGGGCAAAGCGTCTTTCTGTAATATTCAGGACTTAAAAGGCAATATTCAGGCTTATGTCGCAAGAGATTGTATCGGTGAGGACTCTTACGCCGATTTCAAAAAATACGATGTTGGCGATATTTTGGGTATTGAGGGCGAAGTTTTCAAGACGAAAACAGGCGAAATCTCTATCCACGCAAGCAAGGTTGTTCTGCTTTCAAAAAGTTTGCAGATTCTTCCCGAAAAGTATCACGGACTTACCGATACCGACACCCGTTATCGTCAAAGATATGTTGACCTTATTATGAACAGTGAAGTCAAAGATACCTTTGTTAAGCGTTCAAAAATCATCTCCGCTATCCGCAGATTTTTGGACGACCAAGGTTTTATGGAAGTCGAAACTCCGATGCTCGTTGCAAATGCCGGCGGTGCTAACGCTCGCCCGTTTGATACGCATTTCAACGCCCTTGACGAGGATTTTCACCTGCGTATTTCGCTTGAACTTTACTTAAAACGCCTTATTGTCGGCGGACTTGAAAGAGTTTACGAAATCGGCAGAGTTTTCAGAAACGAAGGACTTGACACCCGCCATAACCCCGAATTTACATTGATGGAACTCTATCAGGCATACACCGACTACCACGGTATGATGGATTTGTCCGAAAATCTTTACAGACATATCGCAAAGACGGTTGTCGGCAGTGAGAAGGTAGTTTACGGCGAAAACGAAATTGATTTTTCAAAGCCGTTTGAACGCCTTACTATGATAGACGCAGTCAAGAAATATGCAAATATCGACTACAACGAGATAAAGACAACAGAAGAAGCAAAGGCACTTGCCGACAAACTTCATATCGAATATGAAGACAGGCACGAAAAAGGCGACATCCTCTCGATGATTTTTGAGGAATATGTTGAAGAACATCTTATCCAGCCGACCTTTATTATGGACCACCCGATTGAGATTTCTCCGCTGACAAAGAAGAAACCCGAAAACGGTGAGTATGTCGAGCGTTTTGAACTCTTTATCAACGGTTGGGAAATGGCGAATGCCTACTCCGAACTCAACGACCCGATTGACCAGCGCCAGCGTTTTGAGGCTCAGGAAAGACTCAAAGCAATGGGCGACGAAGAAGCTAACTCGATTGACGAGGATTTCCTTAACGCTTTGAATATCGGTATGCCCCCGACAGGCGGTATCGGCTTCGGAATTGACCGTCTTGTTATGATAATGACCAATTCCCCCGCCATCCGCGATGTCTTACTATTCCCGACAATGAAGACTTTGGACTAAACAAATAAATATAAAACGACAAGGGACTTTTCATTAGAAAAGTCCTTTTCCTTTTTGAAAAGTCATTTGAAAAGCCACTATAATTTATATGTTATTTTTTATTGAAAATTTGAAAAGTTGTGATATACTTTATTTTAGAGTAATATGGTTATATGAAGTCTGTCTTTTGGGGGACTGTTATGGAATTTGATATTTTGTATGCGTTGCAAAATTTGCACAGCGATTTTCTCGACAAATTGATGCTTATGGTTACGAGTGTTATCGGAGAATACGGGCTAGTTTTTATCGTGTTCGGAGCGATTTTGTGCATATTCAAAAAGACACGAAAATGCGGTATCGCGGTGATAATTTCCTATTTGCTTGTGTTGATTATCGGTAATTTTATCATGAAAAATCTGATAGCAAGGGAACGCCCGTGCGCTCTTGATACTTCAATTATGCTCTTGGTAGAAAAGCCGACCAGTTTTTCCTGCCCCTCGGTACATACCGCGTTTGCGTTTTCCTTTGCAATGGCAGTTTTTATGTACTACAAAAAGTGGGGAATCGTTGCCCTTGTTTTTGCACTTTTGGTTGCATTTTCGAGAATGTATCTTTTCGTGCATTTTCCGAGTGATGTGCTTATCGGTGCGGTGCTTGGAGTTATTTGCGGTTTTTTTGCGTTTTTTATTGTGCGCTTTGTTTTTGAAAAGATATCAAAATCCAAAGAACCGAAAAGTGTAAAATGAATATGGAAAAAGAAATAATAATTTTTCGTAATGGCGAAATAACGAAAATCTGACAATATTTTATTCGGAGGTACACTATGAGAAAAAAATTATATCGTTATCTTCTGTTAGTTTTGATTATTTGTATGTTGTTGCAACCCCTTAGCGGTTGTTCTAAGCCCGGCGCTGAAGCGGATGTTATTGTTTACGGCGATAATATTTATACCGCGGACGACGATGGCAGTTTTGTTTCCGCATTTGCTGTCAAAGACGGCAAATATATAGCGGTTGGCTCAAAAGATGAGGTCGATGCATATAAGGGCAATTCCACAGAAATATATAATGCAAATTTTGTAATGCCCGGAGCAACCGAAGCACACGGACATTTCATTTTAGAGCAAGCGTTCAAACTCGGCTGCTATATTGAGCCTGTAAAAGAAAACGGCGACAATAAGAGCCTCAATGAGATTGTTGATGAACTTGTGGCTTATGCAAACAGCAACGATGTTTCCAATGGTATTTACGCATACCAGTTTGACGCTTTCAAAAATTGCAATTTGAACGAAGGTATCATACCGACCAAAGAAATGCTTGATGAAAAATTCAAAGATATCCCTGTTTTCGTTGCAGAGGCTTCTTTGCACGGCGCATGGGTTAATTCAAAATGTCTGGAACTTGCAGGCATTTTGGAAAAAGATACAGAGACAGTTCATATTGACCGTTATGAAAACGGAGAAGCGATTGGAATTTTGAGGGATGAGGCGTGTGTGTATGTAAGAAATCATGTTTTCGGTGCTTTACTGGATCATGAAAAGTATAAACTTGCAGTTAAAAATGCGGCGTCTTTCTTAAATTCGCTGGGATATACTGCGCACTACGATATGTGGTCAAATTTTGACGGAACAGATGAAATGTATCAATCCATATATGACTTGGATAGTGAAAATGCATTGACCTGTTTGTTTGGCAGTGCGTATTCTATTGAATCCTATGACAAAGATAAGACAAGCGAAGGAATCGCTAAAGCCGCAGAACTTAAAAACAAATATACAAGCACCCATTATAAACCGTCTTGGTTAAAACTGTTTGCAGACGGTGTGGTTGAATCCAACACCGGTTATCTGAAAGAACCTTATGCCGATGATAAACAAAACTTCGGCACACAGATTTGGGATAATCAGACTATGACGGCAATCGTAAATGAAGCAAACAAAAGCGGCTTGCTTGTTCATATCCATACTATGGGTGATGCGGCAGCCAGCGAAGCGCTGGACGCATTTTTGGATTCACAATCAAATAACGGATATAACCGTAACTCGTTGGGCCATGTGGCGTTAATCGGAAAAGACGACCTTGTAAGGATAAAAGAGAACAATATCGGTGTTGCGAGTGGTGCAAACTGGGCATGCCAGGTATCCGCTGATGATATAGAGGACTCGAAAAACTCTATCGGAGAAGAACGCTTTAGAAAACTTTATCCGTTTGAAGAATATCCCGAGTATGGCATTAACGCCGCCTTGTCAACCGATAATCCCTGCTCTCCCGGTATTATGGATGTTTTCGGATATATTCAGGTTTTAGTCAACGGCTACGACCACAGCAAGCCGATTAACGAGAATACTGCTCCGAAAAGAAATACATTCATAAAAGTTGAAGACGCTCTAAAAATGTTTACTTATAACGGAGCGTGGATGAATAATCTGGAAAATGAAAGAGGTTCCATTGAAGTTGGAAAATATGCCGATTTTGTTTTTGCAGATAAGGACCCCTTCAAAGAAAACAAAGATGATATTTGGAAAATCAGCGTTGAAAACACCTTCTTTGAAGGCAAGATGGTATATACAAAAACAAAGTGATGTGTTTTTCGGCGCGGTGCTTTGAATTCTTTACGGAAGTGGATATAAATTGATTTCATTTTTACTATGCGTTGTCGCATTGATTGTCGGCTATTTGCTGTACGGAAAATTGACGGACAAAATTTTCCGCCCGGATGACAGAACAACGCCCGCTGTTGAAATAAACGACGGCGTTGACTATGTTCCCATGCCGACATGGAAAGTTTTTCTGATACAACTTCTCAATATCGCAGGCACAGGTCCTATCTTCGGAGCGCTGGGCGGTGCGGCATTCGGTCCTATTGTATATTTGTGGATAGTTTTCGGCTGTATCTTTGCCGGCGGTGTTCACGACTATATGTGCGGTATGATTTCACAAAGGCACAAGGGCGCAAGTATCTCGGAACTTTCGGGATATTATCTCGGCAACAAGGTTAAGTATATTATGCGTGTTTTCTCGGTAATTTTACTTGTTATGTGCGGAGTTGTTTTTACAACAGGGCCTGCCGATTTGCTCGCTATGCTCACACCCGAAAAACTAACTTCGAATTTCTGGCTTTGGGTTATTATTATTTACTACTTTATTGCTACCTTCGTGCCGATAGACAGAATTATCGGACGCGTTTATCCTGTGTTTGGAGTATGCCTTATTGTTATGGCACTCGGAGTAAGCGGCAGTATGCTTTTCTCAGGCAAATTTGAGATGCCCGAAGTCTGGAACAACTTTACGAATATGCACGCCGATAATACAAGCGCTTGGCCTTTTATGTTCGTTGCCGTTGCCTGCGGTGCGATTTCGGGATTTCATTCAACCCAGTCACCGATGATGGCTCGTTGTATCAAGTCCGAGAAAAAAGGCAGAAGAGTTTTCTACGGAGCAATGGTAGCAGAAGGCATTATCGCACTCGTTTGGGCGGCTGCAGGTGTCAGTTGCTATGATTCAAGCCGTGCTTTGTTGGATGCAGGCGGCGGATGCTCTGCCGTAGTTTATGAGATTTGTCAAAGCACAATGGGCAAAATCGGCGGAATACTTGCTCTCATCGGAGTAATAATCTGCCCGATTTCATCAGGCGATACGGCATACCGCAGTGCAAGGCTTACCCTTGCCGATTGGTTTAAACTTGACCAGTCCGATTGGAAAAAGCGTATGCTCCTTACCGCACCGCTTCTTTTTGCGGGCGCGCTTATTTGCCACCTTGATTACAGTATGGTATGGCGGTATTTCTCGTGGTCAAACCAAACCCTTGCAATGATAGCGTTATGGATGGCGTCGGTTTATCTTGTTCGTCACAAAAAGTCTTTCTATATTACTGTAGTTCCCGCCGTGTTTATGTCGGCTGTGTCGAGTACATATCTTTTCTCTGCACCGGAGTGCTTCGGCTTTTTCTGGAATGCACTCGGAATAGATTATTCAATATACTATCCCTGTGCGGTAGTCGGCGGAATTATCGTTGCGATTGCTTTTCTTCTTTGTTTTGTTTTTTGGCTCAACCGATACAGTAAGCAAACAAGAACTTTGAATGCTGTGTAAAAAGCAAAAGAATGCAATTTATATCACTTTTATACTTAATATACTAAATATTGAATAAAAAATTTTTTCGAAATTTCAGTCCCTATGTTGATGTTGTTCATAGGGATTGTTTTTTTTGTAAAATCAGAGGGTTACAAATTGGTTATTTTTGTATCATAGTTGTTAAATATATACAAAAAAGTCGTGATTATTTCTATGTCATTATTTCGAAATATTCTTTTTTAGAAAATAAAAATCTTTTAGAAATGCTAAAAT
>JAGHTC010000097.1 GCA_018065465.1 Candidatus Ruminococcus equi | reverse complement strand
CCATCACGATTGTTCCATTGTGAAAAGTCATAACCATCGTATTTCGGAGCTTCAAATGTGAACGAGCGTACACCAACCTCATCCAATGGCATATCATATCTTCTAATCAAAGTGTCTGTACCACCTATTGTTGCATACGCATAGAATGATGTACCATTGTTCTCTATTGCCATATCAACACCCTCTTGTATGCTGCCACACTCTCCCTCTATGTATATTGAATGCTTGCTATTGTCGGCATATTCGTGCGTATAGTCGAATCGTTCTTCCTCCATAGTAGTCACAGAACCATCACCCCAATTGATGATACCACGCTCAACATAGCGTGAAACGTTAAGTCTAACGAAACGATAATCTGTTTCTTTCTGTTCACTTTGGCACACATCACTCATATTTCGCATAATAGGAGTGAGCGTTACATCCTCTTGTATATTAGTGAAATAGCGAGGGTTGTCAATGACACCATCGTCCCATTGAACGAACCTCCAACCGCTGTCTATGTCTGGAGTCAGCAACACCTTTGTGTCATAACCCTTTCTGAACGTGCCAGTACCATCAACTGACGCTACACCCTCTACCAAATTGACACTAATAGTTGCGTACTGGTCGCAATCGTCAACGTAATGACCAGCAGCCGCACTCCAACCATTTGATGTTTCGTACAATTCACGACTACCGCACTGAACGTGTATCTGGCAATCGCTTGGTATGTTTTGGAACGAGTTAGCACCCAATGTTGGAGGTGTAGTCCACGGCAAGTATATATTCTTGCATTTTGTCAAGTTGCTGAACGAGTTGCTACCAATCGTTTTGAGCGTTCCCATAGTAGTCAAGTCGAGTTCAGTTACTGCCCATCCATTTGCAAAGTATGAGCCTACACGAGTGACCATCTTGAAATCGCTGATATTGATGTCTTTTAGACTTGTGCAACCATAGAGAAAGTAGTTTCCGAGCGTTTTTGTGCCATACGCAGACGTGAACGTATTACCGAAACGAACTTTCTGCAATTTTGTATTGTTGGCAAGCGTGTAGTCACCATTGTTGAGTATTACATCACTGATGCTAAATTCAACAATATCAGTATTTTGTACAAAGTGACCACCATCTATTGGTGTATTTTTAGGAAGTGTGTGGAAATCAAGCGTGCTGAAGCCCTTCACGTCCATCAAGAACTGCCCACCTATGCTTGTTACATCACCAAAATCAACTATCTCAAAGTTGTTTGCGGTGCCATACACGATAGAACCTTGAGGTATCTCCGATGTTCCCGGATGTGTGAATATGACGTCGTTTCCTATATGTGTGAACCAACTACTTACTATAACATCACTCGTCTGATGGTCATATCGGAATAGTATAGTAGCACCAGAAGTACCAACTGTTGCAGTAGCGCACACATCGTCAGTTTCAACCGTTACGCAATGGCTCGTTTTACCATCCCTATATGTATGGGTGTAGTGACCAAGAGAACCAACGTTCTCCGTAGTACCATCACCCCAAGAAATCTTATACGTTTTGCTCATAGAGGTAAAATATAATAGCCACCCTTTCGAGTGGCTATGTTGTTATGAAATATAAATATTAAGTCTTGCTGTTGTTCTGGTTGCTTGTAGCGAGCAATTGCTGCCGAGTACAATCGGGTCAAGTTTTACGAGCTTCTCTAAGTTGTCTATGCGTCTCATTGTGATGTCGCACAACTTGTCGTTCTCGTTCCAGAACTCGATTGATGTGACCATACAGAGAATGTCGCCATATCGTACAAATGGGTTACGTTTGATGCGAGTCCATTCGGTATAGTTCAACTTTGCCCGACACACAATCTTTCGATTATTTGGGTTGTAGACCTCCGAAAGATAGTCTTTGTATGTGTCATATACGAACGATGTTCTGCTATCTCCGAAGATGTCGTACAAATACTCGCTTGGTCTTGTATATAGGAGTGATGCACCATTGATGTCGTAGTCCGTTATATAGTCCTTTATGGTTGACAT
Organism: Candidatus Ruminococcus equi; assembly: GCA_018065465.1. Classification (GTDB taxonomy): domain Bacteria; phylum Bacillota; class Clostridia; order Oscillospirales; family Acutalibacteraceae; genus Ruminococcoides; species Ruminococcoides equi. The sequence goes on along the minus strand of JAGHTC010000097.1, from coordinate 6,893 downwards.
TCGGTCGTAATAGGTGTAGTATGTAACATCTGTTGGTGTGATGTTGTAACGGAAACCACTACCATTGATATCGCAATTCTGCCTTGTAACATACATACCAAACTGGCTATTGTTACGCTCGCCACCATACATCATTTCGGAATGCCAGCAGTAGGCATTGTTGAACGTTTCGATGTCAGTATCATCTGTTATGAACCATCTGTTTGTATCTGTACGGCTACATATCTGCTTGGCTCGTGAGGTCTGCCAATATGTATGCTGACTCTCGTTCGAGTAGTTGCTATGAGCATAGAAATTAGCATAGTCGCCACGTGTTATCGGTAGAATGTATGGAGATTTCATCTTTGTAACATTGTGTAAATCAACATAGTAGTCTCTAATTCTCTGTGCCATTACACAAACATTCATTTCCTCAAACAAGTCTATCGTGCTATCACCATCTTGTATGAAGTTGGGCGTGTTGATTTGCATTGTGTCATACTCTCCAACAAACTCATTATCATTATGTTTCATCCTCACTATACGAGCATCCCACGAAAGAGGGTATTGAACAAGGCTATCGCAATCAACGTTCTTTGTTATGTCAAGGTAGCCGTCATATTGGTATTGCTCTTTCAAGTACTCGTCACAAGGCTTTACGACAATGGTCTTATTACTCTCATCGATTACCCATACTGCGTGCTTCAACTTGGTGTAACCAACGAGTATGTCAAAGATTGACTTATCATTGTCCTTCAGCAAGTTTCTCATATTGATAGCCTTACCGCTACGATTGGATGGTCTTTGTGATGTAGAGCCTTTCACTTGCACGTGGTCATCTGCGCTACCTTCGCTTCTCAACAAATCAATACCTACCGTCTGGTCTTGAACTTGATACGTACCAGAACCGATATATGTGCCATTTTGGTGATAGAATGGTACTTTTCTGCTTGCTGTTTCGATTTTAACGTTCAACGTCAGCATACTCACATCCTCTTTGTTGAACATAGATGGATTTACAGCGAACGTTATGGGCAGTTCAAGTTCTGCATTGAATGCTGGTCTTTCGACACCAAGTTTGAAATCCCAATCGCACTCGTAGGGCAACATAACCAGTTCATAGCCGAGGTCGCCATACATATCAGTAAGAGTATGTATTTTGATATGCTCGTAATTGCTCTCATTAGACCAGTTGGAAGGGAAAGGAACAAAGCAGTATTTTTTGGTCTGCTTGCTCTGTGCAACACCAACCTCTACGAGAATAGGGTTTACATAGCCGTTCCAAAAGACTTTTTGGCGTATACTATCTAATTCTGGTGTACCATCATTTTTGAGTGAGTAGTCACGTAATCTAATTCTTGGGGTGAACTTGAACTCTTGTATTGTTGCTGGTACTCCGAGAATGATATTACTACCAGTATTGAAACTTACACTCAACGTCTTTGATAGGTCGCGCTTTGTTACGTGGTCTGCTGTGAAAGTGGTCGCATCACTACTTGACCAAGAATTACCCCACAAATTAGATAATACGTTTGTTGACTCATTGCGAGCATCATTGTCATAGAAGCGTGGCAACATATAGATTGCCGTGTCTTCGATAGTACCACCCCAATCAATGGTGTAGCCTAACTCGCTCTGTATCTTCTCCGCAAACACCTCTGCCCAAGATTTGAGCCACAAGAAAGGATGCTGGTAGTATGACCGGAACTCTTGCATAGAAAGTTCACTAACATCATCAAACGTTATTGGTGATTCGTCAGCATAGTAGCAAGTATTCTTGTCGTATATGCTCTTACCATCCTTCATATTGTCGAGGAACAAATCACGCATAGAGTAGTAGCCGCTCATAAACGTTTGATTTGCTGCCACACCCTCTGTAGCCGTGTTCATTACGTTAGGCTTCACCAACCACTTGTCTGTCTCAAAGTCTTTGTAGGTGTCGGCATCGGTCATTGACCAACCAATGAGAGTGTTGATGTACGCTTCCGTTTCGGTGTATTGCGGCTCTGTAACCCTTACACTCGACAAACTGCCACCGATTGGTGTAACAGAACCTCCACCTACTTGTTGTATAGGTATAAGGCTTGTATTGGGGTTAATCTCGCCATAGGATGTATGTCTGCTACGGCTTGTGACCCAACTCAACTTTACGTTGCTTGCCGTCAATGGATTGTAGAAATCACTATCTACAAGCTCGTATCGGTTTGTTACTTTGTTCTTTGTACGCTTTTTCTTCAAAACGCTATCAAAGTCAACATCTTTCAACTTGCCGAAAACCTTTGACAATGAACCATTTACATTGATATGGTAGTTATCTCTATCAACCTTTTCAAGATAACACTCTCCGGCAATGATTGTTTCTCTTGCATCATTGGTAATCAAGCAAGGCATCTTCTGTGTCGGGTCGTATGTGGTCAATTGGTTGTCTATGTGGACAAATTCACGGAAAATCTTGTTGTTCTCACGGCATCTTGGGGCAGTAAACGGCTGGGTATAGTCGCTGTTTAGATTTGTAGGCGACTCCAAGTTGTCAAACGTGCTGAAAATCTCGATTCGCTCCGTGCCGTAGAGTGTGATTTCCTCGTATGTGTTATCGATTTTTACAAAAAGTCTCATATTAGATTCTTGTGTTTACTATTTTCTTAAAAGTGAATGTGTGCTGAAGGTCTCTTGCACTTATCTTACCGCTATTGACACCGCTAAGTTGTGTTGTATCAACGTGATATAGGTCTCCAGCACCAGTATTTGTGTCCCATACATAGACGATGTCGGAATATGGCAGATAAGAAAGGAACGAATACATATCTTTCGTCAACATACCAGTGGTCAGCGTTAGAATATCATCATTACCGCTATGTATGACGTTATCAAACCCTCTTAAATCGCTGACGATGCTACGCTCTGCCGTGCGTGTGTGCTGTGCTGCCGTAAAGCCATACTTGTAGAAACCTACGCTTGGGTGTATGAACGTGATATAGTAAGGCTTCAAGTCGCAGTTATCGTCAATCACGCAATCATTGTACATATCGGTGGTCAAATGAAAGTCCGGCATACCGAGTGCGATGTGAGGTGTTGGTATCTTTGTCGTGTCAAAGTCTGACGTGTCATCGAGTGTCAGTTTACGGCTTGCATCAATTGTTCCAATGATAGTGTTGTTGACTTTTACCTCTATCATCGGGTCGTATGAAACAGCATTTGGTGAGAACCTTTGTGTGGATGTATTATACTTGAACTGGTCTTTCCAATTGAACGAGAAATCCTTTATAATCTCATCGATACGGATGTCAGCAGAACCACTAATATCCGTAAAGGCACGACCATTGTAAACAACTGAACCATTGAGTGATATTGTGTAAGTAATGTAGTCGTTGCAAGCACCGCCCGTGAGCTTATGGAATATGGGTTTATAAATGAGCATATCTTATTGTAATTATGCAGTAAAATATAATAGCCACCCCCATTGTAATGAGAGTGGCAAATTTTCAGTTTTTTCAGTTTTTTCAGTTTTTTCAGTTTTTTAGTTGTTAGTGGTTTGGTTATTCACAACCCTCACCACCATTGATGTAGTCCGCACGGCTTGACCAAGGTGTTGTTGTCTTGTAGATATCAACTGATTCACAAGGCACTTCTATGCTACAAGATGTTGGGACACTTGACATAAAACTTGTTGTTGATGTCGTTGGTATGGTAGTCCAAGGTAGTTTTAGCGAGATTAGTGCTCTACAATTTTGCAAGAAATAATTACCAATATATGTTACGTTTTGTAATGGTGAGAGGTCGAGTGATGTTAGTTTGCTACATTGAGCCAAGAAATAAGTACCGGTGTTTGTAACATTGTTTAATGGAGATAAATCGAGTGAGGTTAGACTACTACAATTACGCAAGAAATAATTACCAATACTTGTCACGTTTTGTAATGGTGAGAGGTCGAGTGAGGTTAGACCAGCACAACCGTACAAGAAATAATTACCAATACTTGTCACGTTTTGTAATGGTGAGAGGTCGAGTGATGTTAGACCGCTACATTGATACAAGAAATTAGTACCAATGGTTGTTATGTGCTCACAACCATTAAATTTAGCATCTGATACTTTCCAATGCGATGATGTATTATACTTATACAACACATTTTCACCAGTAGAACTGCTACCATTGTGTTGATAGTAATATGTGTCTCCATCTTGTTTCATCAATGTAAAATTACCAGTGGTTGTAGGCATAGAGTAACCCTCATCCGGATGGGCAACAACCTTCATATTCCATTGTGGCTCTGGCTCTTCGCAACCCTCGCCACCATTGATGTAGTCTGCACGGCTTGACCAAGGTGATGTTGTCTTGTAGGTTTCAACAGATTCACAAGGAACGATGATTTCGCAAGTTGCTTTGACACCGGACATAAACCTATCTGCTTGTGTAGTTGGTATGGTAGTCCAAGGTAGTTTTAGCGAGTTGAGGATTTGACACCAATCCAAGAAACCATTACCTATGTTTGTTACGTTTGATAATGGTGTGAGGTCGAGTGAGGTTAGTTTGGTTGAACTACGCAAGAAACCATTACCTATGTTTGTTACGTTTGATAATGGTGACAAATCGATTGATGTTAGTTTGCAAGCTTGCAAGAAATTATTACCAACACTTGTTATGTTTGATAATGGTGTTAGGTCGAGTGATGTTAGTTTGCAACCACTCAAGAAATTATTACCAACACTTGTTATGTTTGATAATGGTGTTAGGTCGAGTGAGGTTAGACCACAATCCTCCAAGAAACTATACCTAACACTTGTTATGTTTGATAATGGTGTTAGGTCGAGCGTGGTTAGTTTGTCGCAGCCACTCAAGAAACATCCACCAATTATTGTTATATGCTCACAATCCTTGAATGTTACATCAGTCACACCCCAAGGTGATATTAATACACCAGTCTTATAGAACACATTATCACCAGTCGAACTACTACCATCGTGCTGATAGAAATAAGTATCACCATCTTGTTTCACCAATGAAAAGTTTCCGGTGGTCTGTGGCATTTCGTAGCCATCTTTTGGGTGTGCAACGACACGCATATTCCAACTTGGTTCTGACTCGCCACCATTGTCGGCAAGCATCATAAATCTGCGACGCTTGATTATAGCAATCTCTCGTGGAGTTAATTTTCTTCTTTCCATATTATTATTGTAATTATGTGCTAAAATATAATAAAGTGGCATTTCAGCCACTTTCTCCTATTGGTTGGTACAAGTGTCCAAGGACGTTCTAAAACGCTCTAAAACGGCTTATTTTGAGCATTACAAGGCATCCACATCCATTATCACGGGACGCATCAGTTGTGTAGCAAGGTCTGACTCTATGTCATTAAAGTACCCTCTGCTATCGCACAATGAAATTGAACGTTGCAACGATGCTTTTCCAGCAAAGCCCATTTGGTTGATTTTACGAGCTATTATAAATGCGAAACTGCGTAGCGACATTCTGCCCGGCGGTGTGATATGTTTACTTACCAGCCATTGTTCGATGTCTTTCGTAGGGTTATGCCACCTAATTCCAGTATGTCCGTCAGTAGGTGGTCGCCCATACTCAAGAGAACGCCAATAGATAGGTAGATTTAGGCTCATCGTATAGACACCATTGTCGTAGTCCATTACAAAGTTGTCAAGCGAGCGTATCAAATCTCCACTCGCTTTTCTGCCATCCCTCTCGTATTCGTCTTTTAGTGTTGGGATTATTTTGGTTTCGATTATCTCGTAAACACTTGTGAGGTCTATCTGTCTTGAATCTAATGCCATAACATACCCTCCTTATGCGTGTACATATACGGCACTCATACTTCTGTCACCTACCGGATTGTAGCCAGCCCACAAGTCGATGTCTTGCCAATCGTATGCTTCGGTCAGTTCCCTTATTGATATGACTCTATCAAGTCTCATAAGTTTCCAATCTTGGGGTATGGTTGACGAATCTCCGTACCATTCAGCAAATCGGAACACCTCATTGCCAGCAGTTGACAACCCTACTGCAACGATAGCACCTTGTCTGTAGCCAGTTGCCGCTGTGTTTGTATCATCGTCATACCTCAACATAACCGGGCGTTTCCTCACACACCAATCCATCACGTCTGCGAGGTCAGCACTGAACAGCAAATCATCGAGAAACTCATCAAAGGTTTGCTCGTTTTTTTCAGTTTTTTCAGTTTTTTCAGTTTTTTCAGTCTTGTTGAAAAGAACCCTTTCAAGATTTGCAGTGACCTCAATCGAAAAGCCGTTCAACTCACCGCTTGTCTTAATCTCGTTCCACAAAGCATCATTGTTGACGTGGTATGAAACGTATAGAGAACCGTCTGGGACATTCTCAAACTCTTTCGGGCATATACCACGGCTCTTGTCAATGAAGAAAGACTCAATCATTGTTAGGTCTGTTTCAGTATAGTTTGGTAGGTGTTGTAGGTTCGTGATGTTTACACGACCCTCACGGAAATACTTTTCGACAATGGTTCGTATAACGTCCTTTGGGAATGTGATATAGTATTCGCCATATTCCTCGCTATAACGATATATGGGTGTGTCTGCGAGTATTGCTATTCCGCTTATTATGTGTTTCTCATCGTCAGCGAAATTGAATCTTGGTTTCTCTGATGATGCAAACATCAAGTAGTTTAATTCAACCGCTGGTCTATCTACGAGTGAGATTGACCACATACCTTCGTCATCTGCGTCTGGGTTTACTCGTACCGAATAAATTGGTAGGTTATCTATGGTTTTCATTGTTTAACTTATTATTGGTTTAGTATGTATTAGATTGTACACGAACTCTACGAGAATTGAGAGACTCTGCGATGTCGCTACTTACAACGTACACCCTCTGGTTTCTCTGCTCTGCCGTATGTTGACTGATTTGCTCAAGTTGTGATTTTTGATAAT
>JAGHTC010000052.1 GCA_018065465.1 Candidatus Ruminococcus equi | reverse complement strand
AAAAAAAAAAAAAATAAAAAAAATGGAAAAAAAAAAAAAAAAAAAAAAAGCGGTGACGAATTTCGTCACCGCTTTTTTACTGCATTGAATTATACTTTTGCTTTACTGAATCGATTTTGTTCTGCTCGACCGACTGGGTAGGATAAAATCCTTTTGCCGTCATTTTTGAAAAAATCTTGTTTTGCATTGACAATGAATCGGTAAATGCCGAACTGAAAGCAAGGTGAACATTCTGTGTTCCCGATTCGATAGCGCCGTGCATATAAAGGTCGCAACAGCCTTTTTCAAGCAATAATAAATTCTGCATCAAATTTTTGTCGTCCATAATATCCTCCTCAAAGCAAATTGTAAAACTGGCGGAAAATCTGTCCGTGCTGGGTACTCATCTGTTCCACATAGTTTTTCAGTTCTGTGTCCTGCAAGTTCTGTGCTGTTTCTTTGCACTTTTCTTGAAAATACTGTTCGTGACTTAACGCATCTTCAATATAGAGCAATTCTTTGTCTGTCATAACTAACCTCCAAAAATTATTGTATCAATAGTATCTACCGTTTTTGGAAGAATATACAAAACCTCCCACGAAAAATCGTGGGAGGCAAAAGTTTTGTATTCAGTTTATCAATACATACCGCCCATATCGGGAGCAGCGGGCATTGCGGGTGCATCTTCTTTAATATCTGCTACCAAAGACTCGGTAGTGAGCACCATAGATGCAACAGAAGCAGCATTCTGCAAAGCGGAACGAGTAACCTTTGTCGGGTCAACGATACCTTTTTCAATCATATCGGTATATTCTTCGTTGAGAGCGTCAAAGCCGTAGCCTGCTTTGTCGGATTTCTTGATATTCTCTACGATAACAGAGCCTTCAAGTCCTGCGTTCTTTGCAATTTGCTTTACAGGTTCTTCCAAAACTTTCAAAACAATCTGCATACCTGTTTTTGTGTCGCCTGTTGCAGTTTCGATGAGTTTTTCAACAGCGGGAATAGCGTTGATAAGAGCAACGCCGCCGCCTGCGACTATGCCTTCTTCTACTGCTGCTTTTGTAGCAGAGAGAGCGTCTTCGATTCTCAACTTCTTTTCTTTCATTTCGATTTCGGTTGCAGCACCTACTTTGATAACTGCTACACCGCCTGCGAGTTTTGCAAGGCGTTCTTGCAATTTCTCACGGTCAAAATCAGAAGTTGTATTTTCAATCTGCTGGCGAATCTGTGCAACGCGGTTTTTGATTTCGGCTTCATTGCCTGCACCGTCAACGATGATTGTATCTTCTTTGGAAATCTTAACCTGTCGTGCTCTACCGAGTTGGTCGATAGTTGCGTCTTTGAGTTCAAGACCAAGTTCGGATGTGATAACTGTACCGCCTGTCAAAATAGCGATATCCTGGAGCATTTCTTTGCGTCTGTCGCCAAAGCCGGGAGCTTTGACTGCTACGCAGGTAAATGTACCGCGAAGTTTGTTGAGCACCAAAGTTGTGAGTGCTTCGCCTTCAACATCTTCAGCAATAATAAGGAGTTTTCTGCCCTGCTGAACAATCTGTTCAAGCAAAGGCAAAATTTCCTGTGTATTTGAAATTTTCTTGTCTGTGATAAGGATAAGGGGCTCGTCAAGGTCTGCAACCATTTTGTCGGTATCTGTTACCATATACGGAGCAATATAGCCACGGTCAAACATCATACCTTCAACAACTTCGCTGTATGTTTCGGCAGTCTTTGACTCTTCAACAGTGATAACGCCGTCTTTTGAAACCTTTTCCATAGCCTCTGCGATAAGTTTACCGATAAACTCGTCACCGGATGAAATTGTGGCAACTCTTGCTATATCGTCGGAGCCTTTGACAGACTGAGAATTCTCTGTGATAGCCTTTACTGCTTCTTCACAAGCAAGGGCAATACCCTTTTTGAGTACCATCGGGTTTGCACCTGCGGCAACATTCTTCATACCCTCGCGAACAAGAGCCTGTGCAAGCAAAGTTGCTGTTGTAGTACCGTCGCCTGCTACATCGTTGGTTTTAACAGAAACTTCTTTAACAAGTTGAGCACCCATATTTTCAAAAGCGTCGTCAAGTTCGATTTCCTTTGCGATAGTAACACCGTCATTTGTGATAAGCGGTGCACCGAATTTTTTATCTAAAACGACATTTCTGCCTTTCGGTCCCAAAGTGATTTTTACTGTATCTGCTAATTTGTCAATACCGGCTTGTAATGCCTTTCTGGCATCTTCGCCGTATGCAATCTGTTTTGCCATAAATATTTCCTCCTATTATTCAACTACTGCAAGAATATCGCTCTGGCGAACTATTGTATATTCTTCGCCGTCGATTTTGACATCTGTTCCTGCGTATTTTGAAGCGATAACCTTGTCGCCTACATTAACATACATTTTGACTTCGTTGCCGTCTACAATACCGCCGGGGCCTACTGCAACAACATTTGCATACTGGGGCTTTTCCTGTGCGGCAGAAGAAAGCACGATACCGCTTGCGGTAGTTTCAACTGCGTCGTCGAGTTTTAATACAACTCTGTCTAATAATGGTTTGATTTTCATATATAATCCTCCTTAAAGTATAAACAAAGAAATTAGCACTCGCATTCGTTGAGTGCTAATTACATTTTATACCAATTTTTATAAAAAATCAAGTGTATTTTGTAATGTTCAAAAAATTTTCATAATCAAAAATTATTCGTACGATTTCATAATTACATCGGATTTTACGGAATCGGAAAGAGTTATTCCGAGATTTTCGCAAGATTTCTTATTTATAAGCAAGTCACAGTCGTATTTATAGATAACGGGGGTGTTTGCGGGTTTAGCATTATGGACGAGGATATCAAGAGTCATATCTGCAGCCTTTGTGCCTATTGAAACATAGTTTATGTTGCAGGTTGAGAAACACCCCTTTTTGAGCATTTCTTCATTACCGCAGATAATGGGAATTTTGTTGCTCTCGGAAAAAGATACTACCTCATTCATATTTTCGTAAATCATACTGTCAATCGGCGCATAAATAACCTCAATGCCGTCTTCTTTCATTTCCTCTAATTTCTCGGAAATCTCGTCGGAAGATACAACGGGATAAGTGTTATATGTATATCCGATTTCGTCGGACTCTGCTTCTCCCTGGGCTACAAGAGCCTGTGTAACGGATGCTTCGTTAGTACCGCAGAAAATCGCACCGATTTTCTTTGCTTTCGGGAACAAGAGCATAATAGAATCTATCTGCTCAAAGCACGGAGTATAACTCGAAACGCCGGTGATATTTTTACCCGGTACTTCGTTAGACTCTACGAGTCCCTCTTTTTCGGGTTCTGATACTGCGCCGAAAACGATAGGGATATCGGTTGTTTTTTCGGCTGCTTTTTTCGCACAAAACGGTCCTATTGCATAGATTAAATCACATTTTGTAAAAGAAAGTATTTCATCAATGGCTTTTGAGCATTTCTCTTCATCTTGTTCGAGAATATAGTCGATTGAAATTTTCCCTGAATTGATGTAACCGAGTTGAGTCAATTCATGGACAAAGCCCTTGTAACAAGCGTTACATTCTTCGTTATCGGTATGCTGGATAATCGCGATATTAAATGGCTTTTGGGCATCGTTTGGTGAGGCAACGACAACTTCATCAGGAGTTGCTGTTTCGGGTTGTTTTTCTCTTTTCGGTGCATTGAAGATAACAAGAGCAATACCCGATATTATCGCCAAAACCAAAACAATATTTATTATTGTAACTGCGTGTTTTTTCATTATTTCACCTACATTTAGTAAAATTCGGGAAAACAACTTTATTCAGTTTAATAAATTTTCGCCTTTTTGTCAAATCAGCGCAAAATTTTTCAGCCGTCTATCCCCTTATAATACATAAAAACATTACATTTTATCATACCGTTATATAGTTTTCGCTTCTTGTCGGCTACTCGTTCAAAGCACTTTTCAAATTCTTCGTCAGGGCTGATAATCGTATAAGAATGATGTGGCTTTTGCAAAAACTTTTTGCCCATTACCCCGTAAATCTCTCTTGCTTTCTCTATATCGAGCATACGCTCGCCGTACGGCGGATTGGTAATTACGGAACAAAAATCAAAGTCTTCTTCAAAATCGTTTATATCACGCTGTGAAAAAACAATCTTTTCGCTTACTCCCGCCTTTTGGGCATTTTCTTTTGCTAAACTTAAGGCACGGCTGTCGATATCGTAACCGTAGGCAATAAAGTCGCAGTCGCGCTTTTCGTTTTCTTTTGCCCTTTCTCGTTCTTCTTCCACAAGAGTTTTATCAATAAACCCCCATTCTTCAAAGGCAAAGTTTCTATTAACACCGGGCATAATATTCATCGCTTTCAGTGCGGATTCTATCAAAATAGTACCGCTGCCGCAAAACGGGTCGACAACTGTATGTTTGCTCCTCACTCTTGATAAATCGACCATAGCCGCCGCCAAAGTTTCTCTTATCGGAGCAGAATTTGAATTCTCTCTATACCCTCTTTTGTGAAGTCCCGCTCCCGATGTATCGAGCATAATACTCACCCTGTCTTTGAAGATGAGAAACTGAATTTGCACAAGTGTTTGTGTTTCATCAAACCAAGAGACGTTATATCTTTCCTTCAGCTTTTCTACAACAGCCTTTTTGATAATTTTCTGGCAAGCGGGAACTGATGACAATTTTGACGACACACTGCTGCCCTTTACGGGGAAAGCATCGTTTATTCCGATATAGTCCTGCCACGGAATTTTCTTCACTTTTTCAAAAAGCGTTTCAAAATCGGTTGCATTAAATTCGTCAAGCAAAATCAGTATTCGTTCTGCATATCGTGACGAAATATTCGCTCTTGCGAGAGTACTGACATCGCCTTCAAAAAGGACACGCCCGTTTTCACTTTTTACATTTTCTATACCGCAAAATTTCAGTTCATTTGCGACTAAACCTTCAAGCCCCAAAAGGCATGGTGCAGAAAATCTCATAGTCATTTACCTCAAAAAAATCGGCGGGCAAAAGCCCGCCGAAAAATACAATCATCAATCATCAAAACTCGGTTCAAGCAAGCCGTATGCTCCGTCATCACGACGATAAACAACATTTACCTCGTTGGTGTCGGAGTTGATAAACATAAAGAACTTGTGAGAAACAAGATTCATCTGCAAAATTGCTTCTTCAATCGTAATGGGTTTTATCGGAATTTGCTTTGTTCTTACGACCTTGAATTCTTCATCGGGTTCAGCAATTTCGACATCTGATGCTGCGATTAAATCATCGATAGAACCTGTACGCAGACGCTTGTCAAGGCGAGCCTTGTTTTTTCTCAGTTGTCTTCCCAAAACATCAATGCACTTATCAACGGCATCGTTCATTTCAATCTGCGTTTTCTCAGCCCTGTAAACCATTGAATTATCTTTTATGGTAATTTCAACTGTCTGGTCGTTCTTGTTGACTGTTACAACAACGAACGCCTGTGCATCCGGTGAGAAAATCTTGTCGAATTTCGAGAGTTTTTTCTCGACACGCTGTTTGAAATTGTCCCTTAGATTTACCTTTCTTGCTGTGTAGGTAACCTTCATAATAATGCCTCCTTTTGCATTACGAATTTATTTTCTGCCGCTGCCGTTCCCTCTGCGGGAATAGCCACGGTTTTCGCCTCGTTTTAAGTCGGACATTTTGTCCTCGCTGGTACGCTTGAATTTGCTCATCATATCTTCAAAGGTAGCGTCTTTCTTCTGTTCGTTTTCCCATACAAAGTCCCCGGGAGATGTTACTTTCGGTGCGGGAGTGTATTTTTGTCTTCTCGGTTTTGACGGTTGTTTTTCGTTATCGTCCGGTTGTGCCTGTTTTATAGACAAAGCAACTTTGCCGTCATCCGAAACAGATACGACTTTGCATGTTACAGCCTGTCCGATTTTCAGAACATTTTTGATGTCGTCAACATAAGAGTGCGAAACCTCGGAGATATGTACCATACCCTTTTCGCCGGAATCGAGAGTGACGAATGCTCCGAAATTTGTAATTCCGCTAACCTTACCGTTAACAATAGAACCGATTTTGAGTGACATTAAAGCAAGACTCTTTCCCTTTAAAATTTTTTATAATCAGTCTCCGCTGACATTAACAAAAACTCTTTCCCCTGCACCGACGAAATCCAAATCATCGCGGGCAATCTGTTCAACATAAGAGGAAAACTCATCATCTGAATATTCATAGAGTTTTTTCATTTCTGAATTTTTCAGTTCCTGTACACTAACTTGTGATTTTATTTCATCCAATTCTGCCTGTTTATCTGCTATGCGGTAATGAAGATTGATAAGTGTTACCGCAGCATAGGCAGAAAAAGCAATTATCGCAACGCACAAAACGATATAACCGAGTTTACTTGATTTTTTCTCGGCTTTTTTTTGGTCGTTTTTCGGCTTTTGTACTTTTTGCTTTTTTTCGCTCATAATTCTTTCCTTTGTTGCTAAAAAGCACTATATTTTGTGGTGCATCCACTATCTCAACTACATTATACACCACAGCAGTAAGTATTTTCAATACTAAATTGAAAAAATATATTAAAAATTTTTCCACTGCTCTTGTAAATTTCTGAAAAAGAAAAATAATTTTCGGATATATTTTTGATGTTATCTCCCCTGCTGTCAGCCGAAAAATCAAAAAGCCAACAATTTCACCGAAAAAAATGAACGCACGAACAGTACCGTCATTAAACGGCAAAGAATACAGCACGGTAAGAAATGCAGACACAGAAAAGAAAAGTATATCGGCAAAAAATATCCGCAAAAACCTATTTGTACCGCTGCGGATAAGCCTTGTAAAGTCATATACGACACCCAAAATAAGCCCTAAGACTATTGAATACAGAAAGTAGAGTGTCTGCTCTGACAATGAAAACCACATATTATTTCAAAAGCCTTGAACGCAGGCTTTTATCACGATTATTTGAAAGATATTGAAGCGAGTTTATTTCGCCGTCTATAGATACATCGCCGGACTCTAAATTCAACTTGTTTATGTGCAGAGAACTGCCCTTTACAACGAGAGTTCCGAGGGCAGTTTTTACATTCACGGTTTGGTCATCAAAGCCGGATACATCAACAACTCCGGTCATAGAAAGACTTTTTCTGTTGTCAAGCATAAGTGAATGCGGTTTTGTTTTGTTTATTTCCTGCATAAAAAAACCTCCATATTATCCTAATACAGATTATATGGAGATAAAGTTTTCTTTATGATTTACAGGGGTGTGTACATTGACGGTGCATCTTCTTTTCTAACTATTTCATTGACAGATTCGACACGAAACTTCACCGTTCTTTGTTCAAAATTGATTTCGACTATGTCACCGACCTTAACATCGTATGACGCCTTTGCAAGACGACCGTTCACCGTTACTTTTGAACTTTGACAAACCTCGTTTGCAACAGTACGGCGTTTTATAATTCGTGATACTTTCAGAAACTTATCAAGACGCATAATATCCTCCGAGAAAACACAAAAGCCGACTTAAAAAGTCGGCTTCTGCATAAGAAAAAAGATTACTTATTAACGATTTCTTTGAATGCTTTACCGGCTTTGAAAGCGGGAACCTTAGAAGCAGGAATGTCAATCTTCTTGTTAGTTCTGGGGTCACAGCCTGTACGAGCATTTCTCTCTCTTCTCTCAAAAGTACCGAAACCAACGAGTTGAATCTTGTCGCCCTTAGCAACTGCATCGATGATGGAATCGAATACTGCGGATACTGCTTTCTCAGCATCTTTCTTTGTGAGTTCAGCTTTTTCAGCAACTGCTGCGATGAGTTCTGCTTTTTTCATTTTAGTTTCCTCCATTAAAAATTTTTGTGACTAAGTCACGATTTATTTAACTTCTTCCCATAGGGAATCAATTAACGAAATATCAGCCGTTTTCATATCAATCCCGCGCTCGGTACAGAGCGTTTCGACCTTGCGAAAACGGGTAGCAAATTTATCGGTCGCGTCATATAAAGCGTGTTCGCTGTCAACTTTCAAAAAGCGGGCAACATTTACGACCGAAAAGAGCAAATCACCGAGTTCATCGGATAACTTGTCCTTATCGTTTGAAGAAACAGCTTGTTTGAGTTCTTCGGTTTCTTCGGATATTTTGTCAAAGGCGTCATCAAGGGACGGAAAATCCATACCCGCTTTTGATGCTCTTTTCTGCACCTTTTGGGCTCTTATCAAAGACGGAAGCGACTTTGCAACAGAGTCGACAGAGTCGGAGAAAGTTGCCTGTGACTTTTCTTCCATTTTGATGTTATCCCAGTTTTTTAGGACTTCTTCGGGAGTTTCGGCAGTTGTATCAGAGAAGATGTGAGGATGGCGTATAATAAGTTTTTTGCAAACGCCGTCACATACAGAGTCGAAATTAAATCTTCCCTGTTCTTCCTCCATAAGCGTGTGGAAAATAATCTGCATAAGAACATCGCCGAGTTCTTCTTTCAAAAGAACGCTGTCCTCGGTGTCGATGGCCTCAACCGCCTCGTAAGTTTCCTCGATGAAATTGTCGCGGATACTTTTGTGAGTTTGTACCTTGTCCCACGGACAGCCGTTCGGTGAACGAAGAATACGCATTATGGAAATCAGGTCATCCAAATTATATTCCGACTTAAACTCAAAGTCCAAAACAATTCCTCCATCACGGAAAATACCTAAAAACGCTTTAACATCAGTATTTTACCCTATTAAATGCAGTTTTGCAAGAATTGTTACAATATTTTTACCTTTTGGTAGCATTTTTATTTCATTTTCTGAAAAAGTACGCAAAAGAAGCAGAGAAATCAGATAAAATGCACCTGCAACGAGGATACAAAGGATAGTTGAAACGGCAAACGGCAAGAATTTATTGAACAAAGTATTTGTTACATAAGCCACCGCACCGCAAATTATTGCCGCGAAAAGCGGTTTTATTGTCGTTTGAGTGAAATTCGGTCTGACACCTGCGCGCTTTATAAGGAAATACATTCCGACAACGCAAACGAAGACATAAGCAACAAGTGAGCCTATTGCCGCGCCCATAATATTTATACTTACAACGCTGACAAAAAGGTAGTTGAGCAAAATCTTCATTACCATAGCGATAGAATAAAGCTTTAACGGCAAATCTATTCTGCCGACACCCTGGAGCATTGAACAAATCGGAGTGCTTGCCGCTATGAAAATAACGGAAATACCCATTATTCTCAATGCACGAGCCGCTACTACAGCGGAATATCCCGAGTAGAGCAAAGAAACAATCGGGTACGGAATTGCAAACAAACCGATACCGGCAGGGAGCGTAAAGAGCATAGTAAGCTTCAATACTGTGTTGATGCTGCTCTTGAGTTCTTCTTTGTCGCCCTTTGTGTAGGCATTTGTTACACTCGGCATAGCGGATGTACCGAAAGCCTGAGTCAGCGCCGTAATAAGCTGCATAATCGTCAAAGCGTAACTATACGAGCCCAAAAGGTAAGTATGAAGTCCGCTCACGGGATAAGTGTCGAGATTTCCGTCAAACTGGGCAAGGAGTTCCTCCTTGTTATTCATAACGGTATTATACAAAACATTTTGGATAACAATGTTATCAATGGTTGAGCTGATACTCATAACAAGGGCGGCAAGTCCTATCGGGATAGCGGTTTTTAAAAGCAAATTGAAAGTTTCTTTCTTTGTTCTGGCATCTATCGAGTTCTCAAAATACTCATCTTCAAATCTGTATCTTTTCATCTTTGACATTATCTTCAAAGTTATGAAAGAAAACAGTGAGCCGATAGAAATACCCGAAATCGCACTGGCAACGGAAAGTCCCAAGAGGGTACTTTGGGCTTCTTCGTAGTTATCGAAAGTAAGTGAGAAAACCGTACCATAGGTTTTGAGTTCAGTCATACCCTTGGACATTACAATATAGGCAAGGGACAAACCGACAACAACCTTTACTCCGACCTCGACAACCTCGGACAAGGCGGTCGGGAACATATTTCGAAGTCCCTCAAAATAGCCACGATAAATAGAAACAAGACAGCCGAAGAAAATCGACGGCGCGAGCATCAGCATAGCATAAATCGCATAAGGCTGTTTTATAATCCTTACATAGAAAAAACTAATTCCGACCATCAGCGCAAAGCATATAAGTCCCATACCGATAAAGAAAGGCTTTGACACCTTTCTTATCATACGGACATCTTTGTAGCGTTCTTCTGCTATACTCTCGGAAATCAGTCTTGATACGGCTATCGGAAAGCCTGCTGTTGCAAGGGTGAAAAGCGGGATATATACCTCATAGGCATTAGACAAAAGTCCTGTACCTATACCCGCCAAGTCGTCACCGAACATACCGTATATGCGGGTGAGCATAACTTTATAGACCATACCCAAAATCTTGACTATGACCATACTTATGCTCATTATCATCGCACCTTTCAGGAAAGTTTGCGATGAACTTTTTTGCTTAATATCTTTTTGCATTACCTAAGAACTCCGAACTGAAATTAGAATTTGTTTCCGCAAGATGAGCAGAAATTCGCATCCTTGTCAACAAGTTGTGCACAGACAGGACAACTTTTCATATTCTTTGCGGTTGCTATCTGGATGTCGATATTATTAAGTTCTTCTTTGAGGTCATCAATACTATCGATATCAGCAGTAAAATCGGCTTCTTCACCGCTTTTTGCCATATCGTAATACTTTTTGCCGAGTTCTTCGAACTTATTATTTATCTCGGACTGTATCTTTGATTTTGTTATTTTCAGTTTTGTAAGGTCGTAACAATCGGTAATTTTCTGTTCTGCCGATTTTGCGGCGGATTTTGCATTGGTCAAAAAATCATTAAATGTAGTCATATTCATTCTCCTTTATTTGTGATTAGTATATTAGAATAAAATTCTTTTATCTTTTCTTTTCGAGTCAGTAACTCGTTGTATCTATCATTGTATTCATACGGATATTTGAAGTTAAATATTCTTTCAATATGATTTGAATACGGATTTTTCAGTTTGGTAACCGCTCCCGCGCCACAGCCGAGAATAGTATGTACCTCGTCCATAATGAAAACATTATACGGACTGAAAAAGCCTTCCCTCGCCCAACCGACATTTTCTAAATTTCCGACCATTTTGGACTGGCGGTAGAGATAGTATGGAACATATCCGTTATCATATAACGCTTTTTGTGCATAGTCAAGCATCGTTTTTGTAACATTTGCGCTTGACTTGTCGATACAGAGGCTTTCATCATTGATATTTGCGCTTCGTTTTATCGCCAAAGTATGGACGGTTATGCTCTGTGGGGAGAGTTTTATTACCTTGTCAACCGTATCTTTGAAACTTTCCAAAGTATCTGTTGTAAGCCCGGCTATCAAATCCATATTGATATTTTCAAAGCCCATTTCTTTTGCAAGGGAATACGCCTTCAGCGTTTGCTTTGTTGTATGGCGTCGTCCTATCGCTTCTAAAACAGAGTCATTTAAGGTCTGGGGATTTATTGAAATTCTTGTTACCCCACAGTCTTTCAAGCAGGCAAGTTTTTCTTTTGTTACCGTGTCCGGTCTTCCTGCTTCGACGGTAAATTCACAATCGGATACATCAAAATTTTCGTTCACCGTATCAAGCAAAATTTTCAGTTGCTCTGCCGACAGGGTTGTCGGAGTGCCGCCGCCGATATACACACTTTGTAAATCAAGCGAAAGTTCTTTTGCTATCTTTGCCGTTTCTTTTATTTCCTCACACAAAAGGCGCAAATAATCTTTTACAAGATGCTTTGCTTTTTCTACGGACTGGGATACAAAGGAACAGTAGTTGCACCTTGTCGGGCAAAACGGAATTGAGATATAAAGCGAAAAAGAATTCGGTTTTGACAAAGATAAAATATCTCGTTGGGCTTTTTCACAGGAAAGTGCCAAAGCGGTTTTTTCCTTTGAAACTTTCAGTTCATTTTCGAAATACGAAATTGCACCTTCTTCGCCGTACTGCGATACAAGTTTGTGAAAAAGTTTTATCGGACGAACGCCGGTAAGCAAACCCCAAGGCAAGTTTACACTTTGCATTTCGCTCAATATATCGTAGAGCAAAGTCGCCATTTCAAGTTCGTCGTCCTGCCCTTTTACTATCTCTTTTGTCAAGGTTTTTTCAAAGCCGTTGGCGTTAACAGATACTTTTATTTCATCGCGGTATGAAGTAAAAATATACGGTTGTAATAAAACGCCCTCGAAAGGAATAACGGACAGTTTTTCGTTTGGCAAAAAAGCCTTTGTTAAATTTTCGATTTCATAATGAAATTTGTGATTATCAATATAAATATTCATATTACAGCATATAAGGGTTATATTTTCTTTCGTGTGACATAGTTGTCTTTTCGCCGTGACCTGTGTAGACAGTATAGTCACCGGGAAGTTGTGATAACATCTTCACACTTCTTATTATATCAAGTGAATTTGATGTCGGAAAATCCGACCTGCCGATTGACTCGCAGAAAAGTGTATCACCCGAAAAGATGTTGTCGTCAATTATATAGCATCCGCCACCCGCAGTATGCCCCGGGGTATGGATGAACTTTATTTTTGAGTTGCCGAAATCGAGAGTATCGCCGTCACAAAGTTTCTTTGTTACTTCAAACTGCTCAACGGAGAAATTACGGATAACGGAGAGATTGTAAAGCCCACGGGAAATAAGTTTCAACTCATCTTCACATACGCAGATATCACTGGGGAATAAATCGGAAAGTTGTTTTACAAAAGTGATATGGTCAAAATGTCCGTGTGTTAAGAGGATATATTCGAGTTTGCCACCTCTTTTTTCTATCTCTGCGATAAGTTCGTCTGACCTTTCGCCCGGGTCTACTACAAGGAGTTTTTTTGTGTCAACATCTTCGACAAGGTAGCAGTTCGTGTCGAGTTCACCAACAACAAAGGTATCAACTTTTATCATTTTTTCAACTCCTTGGAATCAAGAATAATCGTAACGGGACCGTCGTTTAAGAGATTTACTTTCATATCTGCTCCAAAAACGCCCTGCTTAACAGTGTTTACTCCTGCGTCTTTAATTCTATTACAGAAATATAAATACATTTCTTCTGCTTCTTTCGGCTTTTCGGCAGAAAGGAAATCGGGGCGTCTGCCGTGGACACAATTTGCAAGCAAAGTAAACTGCGATACGACAAGCATCTCACCTTTTATATCAAGCAAGGAATAATTCATTTTTTCGTTCTCGTCTTCAAAAATACGAAGATTGCATATTTTATTTGCAAGGACATCGGCATCTGCTTTCTCGTCACCCGATTGCACTCCGAGCAAAACAAGAAGTCCTTTGTCGATTTTTGAAACCTCTTTGCCGTCTACGGTAACGGACGCAAAACTTACTCTTTGAATAACCGCTTTCATATTTACCTCTTATATTCTTGTCACGGAAACGATACCGTTTATCTGTGCAAGATTTGCCATAATCACGCGCAGGTGGTCCATATCCTTTACTTCAATGAGCGCCGTAACAATAGCCTGGTTGTCGGGAATCTCGCGGGAATTGAGCATATGGATATAGATGTGCATATTTGAAAGCACCCTTGTAACATCAGCCAAAAATCCTGTTCTTGCGTTTGCTATTATCTCCAATGTACTTTGGAATGACTCTCTTATTTGGTCTTCCCAATGAGCATTTACCCAGCGTTCGGGCTCTTCACATTCCAAAATATTTTCGGGTACATTCGTACAATCGCGTTTGTGGATGGAAACACCGAATCCACGGGTGATAAAGCCGATAATATCATCACCGGGCAGAGGATTACAGCAACGCGAAAACTTGATAAGGCAGTCGTCGACGCCCTCGATAGATACACCCGAACCGATGTGCTTTGTCTTTTTCGGTGCGGTTTCTTTTATCGGTGCGGGGATTTTCTCGGTGTCTTTGTACTTTTTGGCGTATATCTCTTTGATACGGGGCATAATCTTCCACATCTGGATACCGCCGTAACCGATAGCCGCAAAGAAATCGTCCATTGTGTTGCAATGCTGACGAACACGCACGGGCTTCAGGCATTCTTCCAAATCATCGTCTTCAAAATGCAAGCCTGCTTTTTTCAGTTCTTTTTCAAAAATTTCTTTGCCTTCTATTATGTTTTCTTCTCTGCGCTCTTTCTTAAACCAAGAACGAATTTTCGTCCTCGCTTCGTTGGTCTTTACGATATTGAGCCAATCACGCTTGGGGCCTGTTCCCTCTTTCTGCGTCAGTATCTCGACGATATCGCCTGTGTTGACCTGTCTGTCAATAGGAACAATTCTTCGGTTGACCTTTGCGCCTATCATACGGTTGCCGACTTCGGAGTGAATTGCATACGCCATATCAATAACGGTAGCTCCGTAAGGCAGGGTTATTACATCGCCTTTCGGTGTGAAAACATAGACTTCGTTAGTAGACAAGTCGTTCTTTATTGTCTTTACTATATCGGTGGCATCTTCCGCTTCGGACTGGATTTCAAGCATCTTTCTAATCCACGCAAGGCGTTCTTCAAGGCTGTCTTGCTTTGCATTTTTCATCTTCAACTTGTATTTCCAGTGAGCGGCGATACCGTATTCAGCCGTTTGGTGCATTTCGTAGGTACGAATCTGCACTTCGAAAGGAATGGTTGAGTTTTTGTCAATTACCGTGGTGTGAAGTGACTGGTACATATTCGGTTTCGGGGTGGAAATATAGTCTTTGAAACGATTCGGAAGCGGAGTAAAAACATCGTGAACAATACCGAGAACATTGTAACAATCGGCAATAGTGTCGACGATAACACGCACGGCAAAAATATCGAAAATCTGGTCCATTGTTTTGCCTTGCATATAGGTCTTTCGGTAAATACTGATTATACTTTTTACTCTGCCGGAAATGGTAACATGAGAAACCGAATGTCCGATTTTGTTGTATATTTTTTCTTTTATCTGCTCAATAAAAGCGTTGCGTTCTTTTTCGGTGAGTTTCAGTTCTTTTTCAATTTCTTCGTAGCCGATAGGATCAAGATATCTCAAAGATAAGTCTTCTAACTCCTCTTTGATATTTTTCATACCAAGCCTATGGGCTATCGGTGCATAGACTTCCATACACTCAAGCGCTTTGTCGCGGCGTTTCTGCTCTTTGACGCACTCGATAGTACGCATATTGTGAAGTCTGTCGGCAAGTTTTATGATGATTACCCTTATGTCATTTGACATAGCGATAAGCATTTTTCGAACATTCTCCGCCTGCTGTTCTTCGCGGTCGGTGTATTCAATCTTGCTGATTTTCGTAAGGCCATCAACCATCAAAGCAACTTCTTCGCCGAAATTATCGCTGATAGCATCAAGTCCGACTGGGGTATCTTCAACAACATCGTGCAAAAGTCCCGCAACAACGGAATCGGTATCCATACCCATATCAACAAGGATACAGGCTACCGATGTAGGATGAAGAATATACGGCACACCGGAAATACGGCGCTGGTCGCCATGGGCGTTGTTTGCAAATTCATAGGCGTTTTTAATTTTTCGTCTGTTGTATTTTATCGGGCTTCGCTCTATTACATAGAGTAATTCATCAAAGTCCTGATAATGAATTACATCATTCACCGTATCCCTCCTTCAACCTGTTTATTATTACGGAATCGTCAAGATTGACTTTTCCCTCTACTTCGCACATTTCTATTTTTGTGCTGTACATTCCTTCGTAAATTCTAATCAGCGACAATTCGTTCATCGCTTCAAGAATAACACGAAGTTTTCCGTAGGAAATATCGCTTTGCAATCTGTAAAGCAAATCTTCTACGTTGTGTTTATATCCGTCGTTCGCTTTCAAAAAGCGATACACAAGGGCAAATTCGTCCCTTGTCGGAGTTATCGACAGAAGTTCATCATTAGTAAGATAATCGCCTCGGCAAAAGCCTTCGAAAATTTCTTTCGATATTATTGCGCTGTCGATATCTAATGACGAATATTTTATGTCCTTTATATTTACGCAGAGATTCTGTGTATTATTATACTCATTTACATCGAGAGTAACCGCAAGGTCGATTGTATCGCCTACTTTATACGGGCAATTCTCCAAAGTTGTTGAAAATTTCAACGCGGGAACGATAATATCGCCACGGCTCAAAATAAATTTCAGATGTTTTCCGCCCGAAAGTTCCTTTATCTCGCGAATGTTCATATTGTAAAGTCCGAACATAACGGTGGGATTTCCCGAACCGTAGGGTTCTAACATCTCAAGTGACAAAGCAAGAGGAACGGAAAGTTGAGCGGGATTTAGTTTACAATCAAGTGAAAGTGTCGGGTAAGGAACTTTCACCTCTTTGCAATAGTCGTTTATCTTTTTGACAAATGCAGAGATATTTTCCTCTTTGATTCCGAAACCGACTGCCATCGGATGACCGCCGAAGCGTTCGAGCAGGTCGCTGCACGAAAAGACGGCATCGGAAATCGAAAAGCCTTTTACACTTCTGCCTGATGCCCTGCACTCGTCACCCTCATGGGAAATTACGATAGCGGGTTTGTTGTACTTTTCTTTGAGTCGGGAAGCGACAATTCCTATTACCCCTTGGTGCCAATTTTCACCGTCAATGACGATGATTGAATTTTGCACAAGTGAGGGGTTTTGCTGTATCATTTCGTCAATATCACTGAGTATTTCTCTTTCTATCTCTTGACGGTCGGTATTATCTTTTGAAAGCTCGCTTGCAACTTCGTAGGCATAACCCTCGTCATCACTTACGAGCATAGCTACGCTTTTTTTGGAAAGTCCGAGACGACCGCCTGCGTTAATTCGAGGTACTATTGTAAATGAAATTGTGCCTGCAGATAATCTTTTACCGGTTAAGCCTGATTCATCAACCAAAGCGCAGATACCGAATCTGTCGCAATTTGCTATATGCCTGAGTCCCTGCTTTACAAAAACACGGTTTTCACCGACAAGGGGAACTACATCGCCGATTGTACCCAAAGCGACAAGGTCGGAATAATTCTCGAGCAAAGAAAGCGTGTCTGCATATTCGCCCTCTATAGCCATAACCAATTTAAAGGCAACGCCAACGCCTGATAATTCCTTGAAAGAACTTTGGCAATCCTCTCTGTGGGGGTCAACAATCGCCACGGCATCGGGCAAAACTTCGGGCGGGATATGGTGGTCGGTTACCACGGTATCAATGCCGATACTCTTTGCGTAGGCTATTTCATCAACAGCGGCAATACCGTTGTCTACTGTTACGATAAGTTTTACTCCCGAGGATGCAAGAACATCAACAGCGGGAATATTCATTCCGTAGCCTTCTTCCTCTCGTGAGGGGATGTAGTACATTACATCCGCACCCATATCGGAAAGATAGGAATACAGCAGCGCGGTGGATGTTACGCCGTCTGCATCAAAATCGCCGTAGATACAAATTCGCTCAAAATTTTCAACAGCATACTTGATGCGGTCAACAGCCTTGTCCATATCTTTTATTTCAAAAGGTGATGCGACAATTTCATCTCTGTATAAAAAGTCTTCTATCTGTTCTTGTGTCTCAATTCCTCTGATAGAAAGAATCATCGAAACAAGCATAGGCAGAGAATACTTTTGAGAAATAGCCTCAGCCGATTCTTTATTCAATTTTGCAACAGACCATTTCTTCATAATTATCCCCTAATCCCCTAAAATATTAACTGTTACTGAGCAATTTTCTTGCGTGTTGTAAGGCGGTTTCGCTGACAGTTACGCCGTCGATAATTCGCGCGAGTTCCTGTACCCTGCCTTCAAAGTCAAGAGTATTGACATTTGTATATGTCTTTTCGTCTATTACTTCTTTGCTGATTTTCAGATGATTGTCTGCAAAGGCGGCAATTTGTGCCTGGTGAGTAACGCACATAACCTGGCGCTTTTCAGACAACTCTTTTAGTTTTCGTCCGATCTTTTCGGCGGCTGAACCCGAAACGCCGGTATCTATTTCATCAAAAATCTGGGTGTCAACAAAGTCAGCTGAGGAAAGCACGGTTTTTATTGCAAGCATCATACGGGAAAGTTCACCGCCGGATGCTATTTTCGAAACAGGTTTTGGCTCTTCGCCCGGGTTTGCGGATATCAAAAATTCAATTTTGTCGTATCCGCGGGCTGAAAGTTCGGTATGCGAAAAATCTATTTCAAGACGGACATTCGGCATATCAAGAAACGCCATTTCCGCTTCGACTTTTTTCTTGAATTCTATGCAGGTTTTCTGTCTTTTCTTTGAAAGTTTTGTAGCCAAAACATTCGCTTTTTCTAAATATTCGTTATATTGCTTTATGAGTTTTTCTCTGTTTTCTTCGTAATTTTTGAGCGATGAAAGTTCATCTTTTGCGCTCATAAGGTAATCAAGAATTTCCGCTTCGGTAGCACCGTATTTCTTGGAAATTCGGTACAAAACATCAAGGCGTTCTTCGATTTCGTCAAGACGCTGTGGACTTGAATCAATATCGTCAAGCACTCTTTCGATTTCCGACGAACAGTCCTGAAGTTCATACAAAGCGTTTGAAAGTCTGTCGGATATCTGCTCGACAGAAGAAAGATATCTTGATGCAAAAATCAGACTTGATGATGCATCGTCGAGCAAAGTCAAAGCACCGTTTGTTTCGTCGTCCGAGTCAAGACAAATTTTTGCTTTTCGAAGTTCTTTTGCGATTTTTTCAGAGTTGAGTAAAACGGTTTTTTCTTCGTTTAGGGCATCCATTTCGCCGACTTTTATGTCTGCATCTTCTATCTCGCCTATCTGATAAGTAAGCAAATCTATACGGCTGAAACGCATTGCTTCATCATCGTTTGCATCGTTTAGTTTTTGTTCTGCTTCCTTGAGTTTTGCAAAAACTTCTTTGTATTCTTTCAGGTCAAAGTCAAGTTTTGCAAGCGCGTCGATATAGCGAATATGTACCGACGGCGACATAAGTTCCATATTGTCGTTTTGACCGTGAATACCGATAAGGTACGGGGCGAGTTCTTTCAGCGCCGAAACGGTAGCGGGGCGGGAATTGATATGACATACATTCTTCCCCGATGTGCTGAGTGTTCGTTGCAAAATCAGCGTTTTGTCGTCGTCTTCGAATCCCAAAGACTTTGCTTTTTTCACAGCATAGTCGCTGACATTTTCAAAAGTTGCGCTGACAAAAGCAGAGTCAAAACCACTTCGAATCAGCGACTTTGCGGTACGGTTACCGAGCACAGCGTTGATAGAGTCGATTACTATACTTTTTCCTGCACCTGTTTCGCCTGTGAGTACATTAAACCCGACTGTGAAATCTATATTCACTTTTTCAATTACTGCTATATTTTCAATATACAGATTAGTAAGCATAGTTACCTCACAATGCCGTTTGATAAATCCTGTGCATAATTTCTTGCTGATTCTTCATCTTTACAAATCGCCATAATCGTATCTTCACCCGCAATTGTTCCGACAACATCGTCGTTAGTAATACTGTCGAGTGTTGCGCAGATAGCCTGTGCCATACCGCTGTCAGTTTTGATGACAACAATATTCTGTGCATTAACTACCGAAACAACGGAAGTGGAAAACAGACTTTGCAGATGTCCCTTTGATGCTTTCGATTTGTCGAAAGTTGCCGTGTAGCAATACTTTCCGTCCTGGCTATGTGTTTTGTGAAGTTTTAGTTGTTTTATATCCCTCGACACGGTGGACTGGGTGACATCATATCCCTCATTTTTAAGGAAAGACAGAAGTTCGTCCTGTGTCGTGATTGGATATTTTGTGATTATTTCAAGAATTTTGTTGTGTCGTTCATTCTTCATAATAATCTCTCTCCTTAAGTTTTTCGTTGAGAAGAGTATAAAAATTTTTCTCTTTTAGAATTATAAGTTTCAAAACATACTCGGATTTTTTGACATAAACTTTGTCGTTTGAAGAAAGTTCAACAATGTTTTGACCGTCAACATTCAGATAGCACCTTGAGTTGTTGTAGGACACAAACTCGGCACAAAGCTCATCACTGCCCGAAAAAACGACCTGACGAGATGACAACGCGTGAGGGCATACGGGAGTAAGCAAAATGCAGCTGATATCGGGTTCCAAAACAGGACCGCCTGCGGAAAATGAATATGCTGTTGAGCCTGTCGGAGTGGAAAAAATCATTCCGTCTGCACGGTATGTGATAATCTTTTCGTTGTTAAGAGATACGCTCAAATCGACTATCGGCGACAAGGTGTCGCGGCTTAGGCTTGCTTCATTTACGCAGAGATACTCATTGGTCTTACCATCACAGATGTGTGTGACATTCATCAACATTCTTTTTTGGATTTTGTACTTTCCGTCAAGAAGGTTCTTGAGTTCGTTGATTTCGTCTTTTTCAAGTCCTGCAACAAAACCGACTCTGCCCATATTTATGCCTATCATCGGCTTGTCGTATTTTGCCGCAAATTTTGCATTATGAATAATAGTACCGTCACCGCCGACAGTAACAACAGCATCGCAGTTTTTGATAACATTTTCATCGCTGTCGAATGCATTTTTGCACCCTACTATTTCTGCAACAGTTTTATTTGCACAAACAGATGAGCCGTTATCAATAATGAATTTTGCTATCTCTTTGCTGCATTCTATTGCAGTGTTTTTGTCGGTATTTACTATAAGTCCGATAAGCATAACATATCACCTCTTGTCGAGTTCTTCGTGAGATTTTTCCACCACATATTCTGCGGTTGTATCTGATAAAAGCGACGGGGCGTCACTTTTTCTGATATAAAGTAAATATTCGATATTACCCTGTGGTCCTTTTATCGGGGAAAAGTCAAGTCCCAAAACCGAATAGCCGTTATTAAGACAAAATTCTATAACTGACTTTACTACATCTAGATGAACGCTTTTGTCTTTTACTACTCCGTTTTTGCCGACAAATTCTTTGCCCGCTTCAAACTGGGGTTTGATAAGGCAGACAGCCTCGCCCTTTTGAGCTAAAAGTTCTCTTGCAACGGGCAAAAGGAGTTTTATCGAAATAAAGGCAACATCTATGGAAAAGAAATCTATTTCTTCATTTATCTGTTCTTTTGTTACATAACGCATATTGGTGCGTTCCATATTTATTACTCTGTTGTCGTTTCGAAGTTTCCATGCAAGTTGACCGTAGCCGACATCAACAGAGTAAACTTTTTTTGCACCGTTTTGGAGCATACAGTCGGTAAATCCGCCTGTCGATGCGCCGATATCCATTGTAATTTTTCCGTTCAAATCTATCGGGAAAACTTCCAATGCTTTTTCAAGTTTGTATCCGCCTCGGCTGACATATTTTAATGAATTTGAGCGTACTTCGATAGCACATTCTTCGGGAAAAGACATACCGCATTTGTCCCGCTTTTGGTTATCGACATAGACATCGCCCGCCATAATAACAGCCTTTGCTTTTTCTCTTGAATCGACAAAGCCACGCTCGAAAACGAGAACATCAAGTCTTTTCTTCATAGTCTTTTTCTATCCTTTGTACCATACTGTCACAGTCAAGCGAGAGTTTTTCTAAAGAGCCGTTTACCGTATCGTGAGAAACAAATTTATCATCAACTGCGGTGATATCATATTCGCCCGTAAAGCCTTGTGAATAAAGCATTTCACGGAAAGTTTCGGCTATACCGCCTTTTTGTATTCCCTCTTCGTAAAAATAAATTTTCGAAAACTTTGTTGCAAATGAAACGGCTTTTACATCAATCGGTTTTATTTTGCAAAGTTTTAAAATGCAAATTGAAATTGATTTTTCTTTGAGTTTCTTATATGCAAGTGAAGCATGAGAAAAAAGTCTTCCGTAAGTTACAATGAGAACTCGTGCATTTTCGTCGCCGTAGATATCAAAATTCGCACTCGACTCTAGGTAATCGTCGGGACGATAGAGTTCACCACCTCGCGGATAACGCACGGCGACAACATCGTTACATCCGTGTACGGCGATGGAAAGCGACTTTGAAAGTCCGTCAAAATAGCACGGTGAAAAAATTGTTGTATTCGGAATTGAATTGAGCATTGAAACATCAAAAAGTCCCTGGTGGGTTTCGCCGTCTTCGCCTACAACACCCGCCCTGTCTATTGCCAAAACGATATGCAGTTTTTGCATAGCGACATCGTGAATCAACTGGTCGTATGAACGCTGTAAGAATGTTGAATACACGGCAAAAACGGGGATAAGCCCCTTTGTTGCAAGTCCGCCTGCGAAAGTTACGGCGTGTTCCTCGGCAATGCCGACATCAAAAAATCTGTTCTTAAATCTGTGCGAAAATTCAACCAAGCCTGTACCTGTGCGCATAGCGGCGGTTATTGCACAAATTTTTTCATCCTTTTCTGCGAGGTCACAAAGACACTCTGAAAACTTTGATGAAAAATTCTCTTTCTTTGAGATAGGCTCACCTGTATTTATATTAAATGAGCCGATACCGTGGAACTCTGCGGAGTTATCCTCGGCAAAATGGTAGCCTTTTCCCTTTGTTGTAACAACATGGATAAGGCAGGGGTCTTTGCTCCGTTTTGCTGCGAACATGGCATTTGCGAGTTCTTCGAGGTCGTGACCGTCAACAGGACCATAGTACGAAAATCCCATACGGTCAAAAATTGTATCTTTTAATACAAGGCGTTTTACCTTTGACTTTGAATGTCGAAGTCCGTTTCTTATCGGCTTTCCGATAAGCGGAACTCGAACAAGCACGCGTTCGACCTTGGATTTAAGTCTTATATACCACGGATTAACGCGGATACTCGTAAGATAGCGAGCCATAGCACCGACATTTTTAGATATCGACATTTTGTTGTCGTTTAGAATTACTATGAAATTTTTGTTGAAACGGCCTGCGTTATTGAGTCCCTCGTAGGCAAGTCCGCCCGTAAGAGAACCGTCACCGATAACGGCTATTGTGTAGGAATTATCGCCGACAAGTTGTTTTGCCTTTGCGATACCGTAAGCAGCGGAAATAGATGTACTTGCGTGGCCTGCGTTGAAAGCATCGTGTTCACTCTCGGAGCGTTTTGGAAATCCGGACAAACCGTCACAGGTACGAATAGTATCAATTTTTTGATATCTTCCCGTTAGCATCTTGTGGGTATAGCACTGGTGACCGACATCAAAAACTATGCTGTCTTTCGGCGAGTCAAACGCCTTATGTATAGCGACAGTGAGTTCAACCGTACCCAAATTTGACGAAAGATGCCCGCCGTTTACAGACACAACCTCAATAAGCTTTGCACGAATTTCTTTGCAAAGCTCTTTTGTGTCAGATTCAGAAAGGCTTTTTACATCTGACGGTGATTTAATTTTTTCCAAAATCGAGTAGTCCATAATAATCCCAAAATCTATAATTTATTTATTCCTTTTAGCAAGCGACAGTGCAAAATCGCACAAACTCTTTGTATCTTCTTCAAAGACAGATAAAGCATCAATTGCCCTGTTCGTCATTTCATCGACAAGTTCACGGCATCTATTCAAGCCAAGCAATGAAACATAGGTGGATTTTTCGTTTTCCATATCGCTGCCGACAGGCTTGCCGAGTTCGTTTTCGTTTGCGGTGACATCCAAAATATCGTCAACAATCTGGAACGCTATGCCGATATTCTCGGCGTATTCTTTCGCAGCGTTTATATATTCTTCTTTCGCGCCTGCACAGATACAGCCCATAGCACAGGATGCAATAATCAATCCCGCGGTCTTTTTGTAATCCATTTGCTGTAAAACTTCAATCGGTGCTTTTTTTCCCTCGCTGTTTATGTCGATGACTTGTCCGCCGACCATACCGAGTGTACCGCTGTATTTTGCAAGAGTATATGAAGCATTTACAGCGTTTTCAAAACCAATCTTTTCGGCATTCTCGTGACTTAACATTATCTCGTACGCCCTGCTTTGCAGTGCGTCACCCGCCAAGACGGCAATATCTTCACCGAAAACTTTGTGGTTAGAGGGTTTTCCGCGTCTGTAATCATCGTCATCCATACACGGCAAATCATCGTGAATAAGTGAGTAGGTATGCACCATCTCAACAGCACAGGCATACGGCAAAGATGCATTTACATCGCCCTTACACAGCCTGCAAAACTCAAGCAAAAGCACGGGGCGAATTCGCTTTCCGCCTGCAGAAAGCGAATAGTTCATTGAGTCGATAAGCACTTGCTCGTAAAAATCGCCGTTTGGCATATTCTCTTTTAACGCGTTTTCGATAAGCGGTAAGTAATCAATCATTTTTAATCCTCAAATAAATTTTCTTTTATGCCTAATTTTTCAATACGCTCGTGGATAGTAGTAATTTCGCCTTTTGCGGTCTTCAAAAGTTCGTTACAATATGCAATCAGTTCATACGCCTTTTCGTAGAGTTTCATACTTTCGTCAAGGGTGGTTTCGTCACTTTCCATTTTCTCCACAATAGCGGATAATTCTTTCTGCGCTTCTTCGTATGTCATATCTTTTTTCATACTAATCCTCCTTTGAAAGTCTGATGATTTTTTCAAGTCGGTGGTTTACACCGCTGCGAGATAATTTCGGGTTGGTTTTTTCACCGATATCACGAAGTGAAAGTTCAGGGTATTCTACTCTTATCTCGGCAATTTCTTTCAGCTCATCGGAAAGTTTGTTATACTTTCCGCTTTTTTTCAGTTTGTTTATTGCTTTTATCTGCACAGCAGATGCAGACGCCAATTTCTGCAAGTTCGCATACTCCGAATTCGCCGTACGAGTAACGGAATTTCGAACATCTTTTAGTGCTTTTGTACCCATAATGTTCATCGCGGAATTTGTCGCTCCCATATAGGTCAAAAGGTCGGTTATCTGCTCGCTGTTTTTGACATAGGCTATATATGAGCCTTTTCGCAAAAGCATTTTTACATTTATGTCGAGTTCCGTTTGCTCCGATAAAATAATGCAAAGGTCACGGCAAAGATTTTTGTATGGAATGCAAAATTCAAGATGATAGCACCTGTTGGGGTCGGTCACAGAGCCGCACGACAAAAACGCACCTCTTACAAATGCTCTTGTTTCCATATCGTCGCCCAAATTTGCTCTGTTTACGCGAAGGCTGATATCCCTTATGTCGTGTCCGTAAAAATCAAAAATCTTTTTACAGTCGTCCGGGTTTATCAGGGACACAACAAATTTTTTGCTCTGCCTGTTTTCGCCGTTTGGAAATCTGCGTTCAATTATCGGTGAAAAAAGCATTGTAAGTAAATCGCAAAAACGATTCGCTGTATATTCATTTTCGGTTTTTAAAATTATTTTGCTGTCGGAAAAAGTTTTCGAAAACAAAAGCATTGCATAAAGTTCTGCAAAAAGTTCTTGTCTGTTCTGTGAAAAATCTTTTGCCAGTTCTTTTTTTGTATCTGATGCGAAAGACATAGTCCACCCAAAATTACGCTTTCCAAATATCTCGGTGATGAATCGCCGATTTCTGTTTATTCTCTATGAAATGGGAGTTAAGAAGTCTTGCAAGAGTTACCGAGCGGTGTTTTCCGCCTGTGCAGCCGATGCCAATAACTACTTCGCTTTTTCCCTCCTGCTTGTAAAGAGGGATAGTGTAATCAAGAAAAGAAAGAAGTTTTTCAATAAACACCTGTGTTTCGTCAAACTTCAAAACATACTCTCTTACCTCTTCATCAAGGCCTGTGAGCGGTTTTAGTTCGGGGATATAGAACGGGTTAGGCAGGCAACGAACATCGAAAACGAGGTCAGCCTCAAGCGGTATTCCGTACTTAAATCCGAAGGACATACAGGTAACAAGAAGTCCGTCGTCGTTTCCCTGTGTGAATATCGTTGTGACTCTTTCTTTGAGTTGCTTTAATGCCATATAGGTAGTGTCGATAACATAGTCGGCAATAGCCTTGACGGGTTTCATCAGTTCCGCTTCAAGTTTGACCGCATCGGCAGTTGAGCCTGACGAAAGTTCAGAAGACAACGGATGTTTTCTTCTTGTTTCTTTGTATCTTATCAGCAAGGTGTCGGTCTTTGCATCAAGGAAAAGAATCTTGAATCTTTTGCCCGCCATCTTGCATTTACTTATAACTTCGCTCAAATCGTTGAACATTTCGCCCGAGCGAACATCGGCAACTACTGCGACCTTTTTCATTCTGTTATCGGTTGAATTTTCACATAGGTCGTAGAAAGTTTCCAAAAGCATCGGGGGTATATTATCGACACAGTAAAAACCTATATCCTCCATAGCGTGGAGTGCGTTGGTTTTTCCCGCACCGGAAAGTCCTGTTACTATTACAAATTCCATAACTACCTCTTATTTCAAAAAGATGATTTCTCTTTCAAGAAAATATCCTGTTTCTTCTTCGACTTTTTTCTGAACAAGTTTAATAAGTTCTTCTACATCTTTGCAGGTTGCATTATCGGCATTGATGATAAAGCCTGCGTGTTTTTGAGATACTTCGGCACCGCCTACTCTTGTACCTTTGAGTCCGCATTTTTCTATCAAAGTGCCTGCAAAATTTCCCTGCGGTCGTTTAAATACCGAGCCTGCAGACGGAAAATCAAGCGGTTGTTTTGATGTTCGTCTAAACATATAGTCATCCATCTGTGATTTTATGCTCTCTTTTTCACCTTTTTTGAGTGAAAAAGTTGTATACAAAACTATCTCGCCTGTATCGGAAAAGACGCTGTGGCGATAAGAAAAATCGAGTTCGCCTTTTTCATATGTTTTGATTTTTCCGTCTTTTGCAAGACAGGTTACAGACGACACGACATCCTTAAACTCTCCGCCGTAGGCACCTGCATTCATAAAAGTTGCACCACCGACAGAGCCGGGTATTCCGTAGGCGAATTCAAGCCCCGACAAAGAGTTATCAAGTGCGACAGTGCAAAGTTTTGACAAAGCAACACCAGCACCGCACTTTATTGTTTCGCCGTTTACTTCTATGTTTTTAAACTCTCCGTCTAAAGTAATTACAACCTTACTAAGTCCGTCATCGCTGACGAGGATATTACTGCCCTTGCCGAGAATAAAGTAATCAATATCATTTTCTATGCAGTACGATACAAGAAGACTCAGCGATTTTTTATCAAACACTTTGACAAAAATATCAGCGTTACCGCCGATTTTAAATGTTGTATGATTTTTCATCGGCTCATTTTCGATATATTCTGCCGATAGGGTTTTTAAAATATTTATTAGGTTTTCTGTTTTGTCAACACTCAACATAAGACCTCCGAAATTAAATGGCAATACCTTTTTCGTTCATATATTTTTGCAAATTCTCTATACTTGAATTTACGACAAGTTCTTCGGGGAAATTAAGTTCATCAAGCATTTTCAGTGATGAATCAAATCTGCCGATAGATGTAAAGAAATGTGCGTCCGAATTGACAACAACTCTTGCGCCGTGTTTTTTGCAAAGGTTTGCAATTTCAACGCAGTTTTTTACTGTATCTCTGCGTGAAGAGAAGGTGGAGTTATTTATCTCAATCAAGGTACCTGTATCACGACAGGCTTTTACTACCGTTTCATAGTCGTATTTGAAGTAATCCGAACCAGAATGGGCAATTACATTTACATTTTTGTTCTCACAAACAGCAAGATAAGCGTCGGTGCATTTTTCAACAGACGGTTCACCGAACAAGGTTATCGTGTGCATTGATGC
Source organism: Candidatus Ruminococcus equi (assembly GCA_018065465.1). Lineage (GTDB taxonomy): Bacteria > Bacillota > Clostridia > Oscillospirales > Acutalibacteraceae > Ruminococcoides > Ruminococcoides equi. The sequence goes on along the minus strand of JAGHTC010000052.1, from coordinate 16,812 downwards.
AACAATCCACTCAAGTCTTGAAAGCAGTTTTTCGTCTGCGTCAAGTTTGCCGCTATAATCAATTATATTTGCTTCCATTCCCTTTAAGACGCGAACGCCCATAATCTCTTTGTCGATAACGGGCAAAGATTCAAAGTAATATGCACCGGGAGCACCGTCCATCGCTCTGCCGTGGTCGGTCAAAGCAATAGCATACAAGCCCTTTTGTGCTGCAAAAGAAATGTTCTCCGTTACGGTGGAAAAAGCGTGTGTTGACGCTATTGAATGTGTGTGCAAATCTGCAATAATTTTCATAATAATCTATAATCTCACTTTACCAATTAGTATCAATTTGTTTTCTGCTTATGTCTTCAGGGCTGATGTCCATACCCAAATTTTGCAAAAGTTCTCTTGCTCCGTTGTAGCCCATCTTCTTCTGACGATGGTTCATAGCGGCAACCTCGATGATGATAGCAAGGTTACGGCCGGGCTTAACGGGGATAGTAACAACAGGGACTTCAATACCCAAAATCTCCATATATTCATTATCCATACCCATACGGTCATAGACCTTTGTGGAGTCCCAAAGTTCCATATTGATAACCATATCGATTTTTTCGCTGACCTTTACGGCACCCATACCGAAAATACGGCGGGCATTGACAATACCGATACCGCGAAGTTCGATAAAGTGGCGTATATTTTCGGGAGATGAGCCGACAAGGGATTTTTTGGAAACTCTCTTTATCTCGACAGCATCGTCTGCGATAAGGCGGTGACCTCTTTTGATAAGTTCGATAGCAGTTTCGGATTTACCGACACCGGAGTCACCGATAAGCAAACAACCTTCGCCGTAGACTTCGACCAAAACGCCGTGGCGTGTGATACGCGGAGCAAGTTCAACGCTCAAATATGAAACGATAGCGGCGGAAACCTCGCTCGTTGTGTCCGATGTTGTAAGCAACGGAATAGCATATTTCTTTGCACATTCGAGCATGACCGCGGAGGGCTCTAAATCACGGGCAACAATCAACGCGGGCGGAGAAAGTTTGAACAACGGCTCAAGGTATTTTTTCTGTTCCTCTTCGCTGTATTTCTCCAAGAAAGACATTTCGGTCTTACCGAAAACCAAAATTCTGGTGTTGTCATAATATTTCAAATAGCCGATAAGTTCAAGTCCCGGTCTGTCGATATCGTTTGAACAAACAAAAAGCTCGTCGGACGGTTTCGGAAGATAATATGCCGAAAGTCCTATTTCGTCAATAAGTTTTGTTAAGCTTACGCTGTATTCTGAATTTGTCATACTTTGCCCCACTTTCACAAATGAATATACCTATACAGATTGATTATATCAAAATACGAATTATTTATAAACCTAATAAAGAAATTATATGTAAAAATATGCACATTTTTTGCATAAATGCATAAGAATTTTACGGTTTTTAGTTGGCATAATTTTCAAAACTGCGCACAAAATAGTTTTGGTGATAAAATGCTGATTATTCTTATACGAACTGTGCTTTTGTACGCCTTTGTAACCCTTGCTGTCAGGATAATGGGAAAACGCCAGATAAGCGATATGACAACAAGCGAATTTGTCATTACCCTTATCGTTTCGGATATTGCCGCAATACCGATGCAAAACACCGCCCAGCCGATGATATCCGGACTTGTGCCGATTTTGGTTTTGGTTGCGATTGAAGTTATCGTTTCGGTTATTATGATGAAAAGCAAAAAGTTTCATAAGCTTATCTGCGGAAATCCGATAGTCGTAATCAGTAACGGCAAAGTTGATGAAAAAGCGTTATCTGAGCTACGGATTACCTACGAAGACCTTGACTCACTTTTAAGACAGCAGGAAGTCTTTGACACAAAAGATGTGAAATACGGGATTATGGAAACAAACGGAAGTCTCAGCATTCTGAAAAAGGAGGAACAAAAAGAATGAAAAGGCTGTGGATAGCAATTCTCCTGCTTATTATTGTCGGGGCAATCACTGTAAGTGAATATATTTATGTTACAAGCAGTGTTCAAAAACACATCTACGCTCTTGATGAAATAGATAAAAAAATCTCGCAAAACGACAGAGAAGACGCATACGATATGCTTTGTCGGCTTGAAAACAGATTTGAAGACACAGACAGGGTATTCAACGCTTTTTTGCTTCATTCGGATATCGACAACATCTCGGGAAATATCGCAATGCTCAAAGAGTATTCGAAGTCAACTAACAATGCCCAGTTTCTTGCCCTTTCGGCAAAAACGAAGCTCCAACTGCTCTCCCTTTCAAAAAGCGAAAAACCACTGATAGATAATATCTTATAAAAGCAAAAAACCTCTCCAAAAGGAGAGGTTTTGAAATACTTTTTTATTTTGTTTTCGGTGTGCGCTTTTTCCACATAACCCAAAGAGGGCCTGCGATACAAAGTGATGAATAACAACCGGAAACAACACCAATCATCATCGGAAGTGCAAAGCTCTGTACAGAGTCAAGCGAGAAGATAACGGCAACAACATATACAACTGCGATAGCAGCCAAAGTTGTTATTGATGTTGCGATTGTACGAGACATAACTCTTGATGCAGAGTGGTTGAATACATCTGCGATATCTGTCTTCGGTCCCATAATTCTGCGTTCTTCACGGATACGGTCGTAAACAACGATAGTATCGTTCAATGAGTAACCGAGAATCATAAGAACAACCGCGATAAAGTTCGAGTCAATCGGCATACGGAAGATGACATACATAAAGTAAATCATTGCTACATCGTGGAACAATGCTACAAGTGCCATTACACCTGCAGAAAGGCCGCCGATTTTCTTGAATCGGATTGTTACATAAAGTACCATCAAAATTGATGCGATGGCAACAGCGGTCAAGCATTTGAACAGGAATTTTGTACCCATTGAAGGCTCAACGGAGTTGGTTTCCATATATTCAAATTTGTTGTCCGGAAACTCAGTTGTAAGTTTGTCGGTAATAGCCTGTTGGTCTGCTGTTGAGATAGCATCTTCACCACTAAACTGGATGTCGATAACATAGGCATCGCTGTCTGCGGTGTTGTTCATAATATCCTGAGAAATTGTGAATGTAACGGTGTTGTTCGGTGTGGCTTCCTGGATGACATCTTTTAAGTGGCTCTCGTCAACTGTTCCCGAGAAACCGTAGGAGATAATCGAACCGCCCTTGAACTGGATGTCAAGAGTAACGCCGAAGATGATGTTACAAATGATACCGATAACAATAATTGCTATTGATATACCAAAGAAAATTTTGCTGTGACCGATGAAGTTTAAATCTTTCTTTTTCATTTGCCTTCACCTCCAAACAGCCATTTTTTACGAAGGCATTTGATGCCCACAATGCTCTTGAGCATAACACGGGAGAGGAATACGCCCATGATAAAGTTGGAGATAACACCCATCAAGAGTGTGTAACCAAATGCATAGATAGTACCTGTTGTCGATGCACCGAATATCCAACTAAGGATGTTACTCGGACCGAATACAAGCATAAGTATGATGGATACGATAACAACAGTCATATTACCGTCGATGATAGCGGTAAGAGAGTTCTTTGTACCCTTTTCGATAGCAGCGTCAAGAGTCTTTCCTGAATAGAATTCTTCTTTAATACGCTCGGCTGTAATGATGTTAGCGTCAACACCCATACCGACTGACAAAATCATACCTGCGATACCGGGTAAGGTCATGGTAAATGAAGTGAAAACATTGAAATAACGGGTTACAGCGGCAATAGAAAGTGCAAGTTGTCCGATAAGTGCGATAACTGCAACCAAACCGGGAACTCTGTAGCGGATTATCATAAACAAAGCGATTAAGATAATTGCGATTACAGCGGCATAGCCCATTGCTGTCAGTGAGTTTGAACCGAGTGTCGGGCTGATAGAGCTGTATGATGCTGTTTCCAAAGAGAACGGCAACGCACCGCCGTTGATTTGGTTAGCGAGTTCTACTGCTTCTTCTGCTGTGAAGTTACCTGTAATCTGAGCGTGTCCGCCTGTGATTACTGCTTGTACTGTCGGAGCAGACAACTGGATGTCATCCATATAGATGGCAATTTGTTGATTCAAATATTGCTCTGTGATACTTGCAAAGGTCTGTGCACCTTCGTCGGTAAGTTCAAGCATTACCATATATTCTGTGGAAGAACCTGACTCGGTGTTGACACCTGCCTGTGCGGATTTAACGGCGGAACCGTCCATCAGCACTTCACCGGAGGTGTTTTGGAAAGTCAGTTTTGCTGTTGCGGCGAGTTCGTCAATAGCCGCTACAGGGTCAAAATCTTTTTCGTCTTCTTTCCACGGAAAACGTACAATAATACGGTCACTTGAATAGTCAGCGTAAAGTTCGTAGTCAGTGATTCCGTTTGAAACCATACGGGTTTCAATGATAGACTTCGCAGAGTCTAACTGTTCATCTGTGGCATCGTAGTTATCGGCGGGCTTAAATGTTGCCTCTACACCGCCACGGATGTCAATTCCCCATCGGATGTCTTCGATTCCCTTGATTACGGTCTTTTGTATATCGCCGTCGTAATACTTGACGCCGAATACAGCAGTAGCCGCAAAAGCAAGAATCAGAATTGCCACGATGAAGAATACAGGCTTGGGTATTCTTTTCATGCCTTGGACCTCCATATATATTGTGTGCTGTATGTAATCAGTCACAAAATATAAAATATTGTGCTTCTGCATATACTTACAGCCATAACAGATGTATTATACTTTTTTTTCGTCAAAAAGTCAATAATTCTTGTTAAGATTGATAAAAAAATATTCATTTTTCCGAAAAAGCAAAAACGCCCTCTTTGAAAAACCAAAAAGGGCATTTAAAATCTGTTGAAAATAATTATTTAAGCAATTCTTCTGTTGCAGCCAATTTTGTGCAAATACAGAACACATCCATCGCCTTTGACAAATCTTCAAGTGACGGGAATGTCGGAGCGATACGGATATTTGAGTTATTCGGGTCATCACCGTAAGGATAGGTTGCACCTGCGTTTGTCAGGGTTACACCTGCCTCTTTACAGAGTTCTACAACTCTTTTTGCTGTATTCTTCATAACATTTACGGAAACGAAATAACCGCCGTTCGGTACACGATATTCTATAACTCCGAGTCCGTCGAGGTTTTCTTTCAATTTGGAAACGACCATTTCAAAGCGGGGCTGTAAAATTTCTTTATGCTTTTGCATATGTGCCTTCATTCCGTCGATATCTTTGAAAAATCTTACGTGACGGAGCATATTGAGTTTATCGTAGCCGATTGTCTGGAATTTATATTTATTTTTCAGGACTTTCATATTATTTTCAAATGTGAAAAGTGCGGCAACACCGGAACCGGGCAAAGAAATCTTTGATGTACTGCAAAAACCGATAACCAAATCTTCGTTGTCGGTATTTTTGATTTCGTCAAAAATGTTGAGCAATTTATCGGGCGTGTCTGTTAAATCGTGAATACAGTATGCGTTATCCCACATAATGCGGAAATCTTTTGCTGCCGGTTTTAAGTTTGCAATACGCTTTACTGTTTCGTCGGAATATGTGATACCCTGCGGGTTTGAGTACTTCGGAACGCACCACATACCCTTAACGCTCTCGTCTTTTATCAGTTCTTCAACCATATCCATATCGGGGCCATCGTCGGTCATCGGTATCTGAATCATCTGGAATCCGAAATACTCGGTAACACCGAAATGACGGTCATATCCGGGTACGGGACACAAAAATTTTCTGTCTTTTACTTCATACCACGGTTTTGCACCCTCACAAACGGGTGTAGTCATAAAGCAAGCAATAGTGTCAAACATCATATTAAGCGATGAGTTTCCGCCGACCATAACCATAGAAGGCTCGACACCCATCATATCTGCCATAAGTTTTTTGCACTCGGGAATACCGTCTAATACACCGTAGTTTCGGCATTCTGTACCGTTTTCGCTATTGCAATCAGAATCGCTGTTAAGCACATCAAACATTTTTTGTGATAAATTCAACTGTTCTACACTGGGTACACCGCGTGACATATTGAGTTTCAATCCGAGGTCTTTGATGTTTTCATATTCGTTTTTGAGTTCTTCGTGCAGTTTGTTCAACTGCGTTTTGTCCATTTCGCTAAAAAGCATTTTTGCACCTACTTTATAAAAAATTGCAAAATATAAAAATATTTACACCATATTATATAATATTCCGTTATTTTTTGCAACAATAAATTCTATTCTTGCAGAAAACAAGCATAAAAAATGCCCGTTTGATAACGGGCATAGTTTTATAGTGATTAATAATATTTGTAGTAACCGTAATTGTATTTGCTGTAATATTTACGGTCGTGGAGTGAACATCCAACCTTCAAGAAACCGAGTACCTTGGAATCTGCAAGTTTGATATTCAAAAGTGTTCTTTCGATATCACCGTGAGTTGTTACTTTTTCACGGACAACAAGAACATATCCCGCTACATAGTCTTTGAGCAACAAAGTATCTGCAACAACACCGATAGGCGGTGTATCCATGATTACATAGTCATAACGCTCTTTGAGTCTTTTCATCAAAGCTTCGAAAGAACTTGATGCAAGAAGTTCAGAGGGGTTTGGCGGGATTGTACCTGATGTAAGAACATCAAGGCAGGCAATAACATCTTTGTTTACCGTTGTTTCAAAATCGGCAAACTGACCGATAACTTCGGAAAGCCCCACATCATTTTTCAGTTTCAAAAGGTTGTGCATATTCGGACGACGAAGGTCGGTATCAATAAGCAGTACCCTCTTACCCATCTTTGCAAAAGAAATGGCAAGGTTAACTGTTGCGGTACTTTTACCTTCACCTTTCGACCATGATGTAACGGCTACGCAGTTATTGTTTTCGGCAACCATAGAAAAAACGAGGTTAGTACGGGCAATTTTATAGCCCTCAACGATAGCAAATTTAGAGTCACCGGAAATAACATTTTTTGATTTATCCTGTGCGGAAGTGGTTTTTTCTTTGACAAATGGTAATTTCAATTTCATTTCTTTGCACCGCCTTCCGATTCAAAGTCGATAATCTCAGCAAAAACGGGGATATCGTACATTTTGTACAAGTCATCATTGACTTTGATTGTTGTATCGACAACTTCAAGCAAAAATGCAATGGCAAGTCCGAGGAAAAGACCGATAGCCAAACCGATAATTACGAACCTCGGTACACTCGGCGACGACGGAGCACGAGGAATTGCCGCTTCGTCAACGGTATCGACCTTACCTGCTTCACCAAAATATTTTGCAAAGACGGCGGGAGCGGCGGCGGCAACTTTATTTGCTACATTAGCGGCTGTACCCGGGTCGGAAGATGAAGCCGTTATCCGCAGAAAATACGATTCTTCAATCGCTTTTATGGTAACTGAATTTCCGCCGATAATACTTTTCATATCGGGGTCCTGTGTAAACAGTACGGTACAGGTATTTGCAAGTGCAACTGATGAAGAAATATTAGAAGTGTTTACTACATTGGAATTGCCTCCCGCTGCAGTAGTAGGATTCTGAACATCACCATATGCAAATTTAGAGTCATTCTGTACGATAACCAAAGCACTTGTTGTATAGACAGGAGTTACAAAAAACGAAACGTAAATATAGGACAAAACTCCGCCTACAACGGTTAAAATGATAATAAGTTTAATATGTGCCAAAAACATTTTCAGCACATCGCTGATAGAAATTTGCCTCGACATATTAACCTCCGAACACATAAATTCAATTATATATTATTATATATCAGCAAAAACATAATTCTATTTTAGAATTATTAACAATTTGTCATAAAATGTAAACAAAAACTTTTAGCCCAAAATACTGAGCAATACGCCCGCTGCAACTGCAGAACCGATAACTCCCGCAACATTTGGTCCCATCGCATGCATCAAAAGGAAGTTTCCGGGGTTTTCTTCCTGACCGACTTTGTTTGATACTCGTGCAGCCATAGGAACAGCGGAAACCCCCGCTGAACCGATAAGCGGATTTATCTTTCCGCCGGAAAGTTTATACATAATTTTGCCGAAAAATACACCGAAAGCAGTACCCATACAGAAAGCAAAAAGTCCGAGTGCGATAATTCCGAGAGTCTTCGGTGTTAAGAAAACTTCTCCTGTAGCGGTAGCACCGACAGTTACTCCGAGGAAAATAGTGATAATATTCATCAATTCGTTTTGTGCTGTTTTTGAAATTCTTTCAACTACTCCGCTTTCCTTGAAGATATTACCGAGCATCAGCATACCAACAAGAGGTGCGGCAGACGGCAACGCTATAGCGCACACTATAACAACAACTACGGGGAACATTATTTTTTCAAGTTTAGATACGGGGCGAAGCTGCTGCATAACAACCGAACGCTCTTTTTTGGTCGTCAAAGCCTTCATAATCGGTGGCTGAATAATCGGCACAAGCGCCATATATGAATACGCCGCTACGGCTATTGGTCCCAAAAGTTCGGGAGCAAGTTTACTTGTTACATAAATTGCGGTAGGACCGTCAGCACCGCCGATAATTCCGATAGCACCCGCCTGTGGCTGGGTGAATCCGAGGAAAATCGCGCCGATAAATGTGATGAATATACCAATTTGAGCAGCAGCACCGAGAATAAAACTCTTCGGGCTTGCTATAAGCGGACCGAAGTCGGTCATAGCGCCGATACCTAGGAAAATCAACGGAGGATAAATTCCGAGTTTTACACCTTGATAAAGGTAATAAAGAAGTCCGCCGTATGTCGGAACATTGTAGTATTTTACACCGTCAACTATCGTTGTTGCATAAGAGATAACCTGTCCCTGATGTGACGCCTCATACAAAGAACACTCTATCATCTCGGTAGAAGGCGGAGCCATAATCGCAGGGAACAAATTGACAAGCAACATACCAAAAGCAATCGGCAAAAGCAAAAGCGGTTCATACTGCTTTTTTATAGCAAGATACATAAGAACTATTGAAACTGCTATCATAACATAATTTTGCCATGTAAGAGTAACAAGTCCCGAATCAAGATAAAGCCCTTTTATAGCCTCTAAAAATCCATTAATAATAACCATAAATAACCTCTCCTACATCAAAACGGTCTTGTGTTTTCAAGAACACCTGTATTTCGCCACATGCTTTTTGACGCAGGCTGTTTTTTTATACTTTTTATTTTTGTTTTTCCTACACCGTAGATACTGTCTACAGCCGCAGCAATAACAGCAATAATCTCGCCGTCGTCGGTCTCGACAATATTTTCTTCGAAAAGTTGTTTTTCCGATTCGTTTAGTACAACATCAATTTTCGGTGCAGCCTTATCTTTGTTTTGAATTTTATATACTATCGTTCCGTATAACTTTATTATACCGATAAGCAAAAGCAAAACCGCAAACACAACAACAAAGCCTGTCAGCAGTATTGTAATTGATACAGTAATTTTGTCTTCCATACAAATCCTCCGAGTTCAAAGTATTCCATAATGTATTATAACTCAAATGAATATTTATTTCAACCGAAAATAAGCAAAATTTAAATTTCATCAAATAAAATAAAAAATCCCCATCACAAGGACGGGGATAATTCATCAAATCAAATACACGAAAATCAGTTATTGTTCTCTTCGTTTTGCTCTTCTTCAATAAACTCGACTTCTTCGACTTCTTTATTTTTATTTTCTTCGATGCCCAGTTTATCGGAAACCTTTTTCTTTGCTTTTCTGAACATAACTACGACAAATGCACCGACAGCAACAGCAACAGATGCAATACCGGTGATTAACGCAGTAGTAGCAGACGGGTCTAAATACGCTTGAGTAAATACCATAGGAATCATAATAAATTACCTCATTTCTTTATGTTTTCTTTTATTCTTGTAAAAATATAATCAACGCCGAATTTTCCGTTACTTCCAAAGTTGAAGAAATAAGTATTTCTTAATTCAAGAAGTTTTTCGGAATATGAGTTATCGTCCAAAAGCGACAACGCATAATTTCTGACATTTTTGACTTCTTCTTTGTCTATTGCCTGTCCGACAACATCTCTAAGTGCGATATCCTGAGGAACTATCCCTATAGCCTCGTAGTTCTCATTTTCGCATTTTGGTTGAGTATTGATAAACAAAACAGGTTTTAGAGTAGATATTGCAAACTCGGGACCTATACCCGACCAGTCGGTAATAAGCAGGTCACTTGTATATACTGACTTATTGCTTGAAAAATCTGTTTCGAAAACAAGTTTTTCTCCGACTTTATCACTATATTTTTCAATAAGCACATCAAGTTTTGACTTATAGCGCTTAACATACTCGGGGTGAGGGCGCACGATAATACGAAAATCGTCATCGTAAAGTCCGTTGATAAGTCCGTCGATACAACTGTCGAGAAGGTTATCTTCCTGCCAAGACGGAGCAATAAGTATCTGCTTTTTGCCGTCCTGAGATTTTTCAAGTTTTGCGTTTGCTTCGCAAAGTTTTTCGATAAGCGGATAACCGTACTCAACCATGGTTTTTTCTTTGGTGTTATAGAGTTTTTCGGTAGCCCGCATTTCTTTTACTATATGCGGACCACTGCAGAATATAGTATCGAAATTATCAAAAGCGTGGTCATTAAAACTGTAACTCATACTCATCGGGTCATGAGGAACATAGATATACTCAATATCTTTTCGTACCAAAGAACGCTTTAGGTACATTCTGTCAAGGTCGGGAGTAGTCAATACAACTATATCCGCGTCCATCTTCATAAACAGGGTAATCATTTTCCTGACGCCGATATAATACGGCTTAATATACGGATTAGTCTGTGCCATCTCGAAAATCTTATCATTCGGGTCATTTGTTATGTAATGGATGGGCATTTTCACTTTACTTAACAAGCCCTCGATAATGCAGTCATAGTATTTATAGAAACCGCTTTTTTCGCTGTAGAAAACAATATGTTTGTTTGCAACGGAAAAGAATTTTTTGTAGTCTGCTTTTTCTCTTTTCTTTTCTTCGGGTGTTTGCTTTGTCTGTTTTGCGGATTCCTTCAGTTTTGCAAGTTCAGCGCGAGATTCTTCGAGTTCCTCGTAGTCAACATATTTCTTTGGTGGAATAAAGTAGTTAAGAATATACAACTGTGCAATCGAGAAAAGATTTGAAAAAATCCAGTACAAAGCAATTCCCAGCGGAACAAAATATCCAAGATACAGCGACAACAGTACAGAAAGTATCATAAGTCCGTACTGATTGAATTTTCCCTGTTCAGCCTGCAAAACATTGCTTGCGTTCTGACAGAAGCACAAAAGCCAAGCGGAAATGCCCGCTACTATCGGTGCGCCCAAAGCAAGCAGCGGTATAGCAGACAATATCTCAGACGGTACCATACAGAGGTCTATTCCCAAGAAAGTGAAATTCAGGGACGATATTTGGGCGAGGATATTGCCGTCAATAGCAGCATAAGGGGCAACATCTCCTGCTACGATATTCTGAAATGCGGCAAGTTGAACATTTGACGCATCTGCAGAAAGATGATTAAACGCACGGCTTATTTCCTCGATTTGAGAAATAACCGACGGGTCAAAGTGCAAAAGATAGTTAAACGGTTTGTATATTACCGCTACAACGCCGAGCAAAAGTACAACCTGAACCAAAAGAGGAATTAAAGTCAGAAAAGGATTGTACTTCTCTCTCTTGTACATCTTCGATTCTTCTTCGGCTATTGTATTAGCATCACCGAAAAATTTAACCTTGATTCTGTTAATTTCCGGTTGAATTCGAACCATTTTTATTGAATTGAACTGAATCCAGATATTCAGCGGAAGCTGAACAATTTTTGTGAGCAAAGTAAAAAGGATAATCGCCAAACCGTAGTTATTCAGCAAGGTGTAGCACCATTGCATAATATACCCAAGCGGTAAGGCAAGCCAAGATATTACAGTATTCATATAACCTCACAATGATAAAAATAAGTGTTGGTGTAAATAGCCACACTACACCACAATATATATTAGATAATAATACATATACAGATATTTGTCAACAATATGTAGATATTAAAATACGATTTATTTGTCTTAATGTTCAAGTCCTGTAATATTAAAAACTCTCCCTACACAAAAGGACAAGGAAGTGATATATTTGCCATTCGGCAAATATGATATAATTTCTGTCGAAATTGTGATATATTCTCGCTTATGCTCGAATGTGAAATAAAATAAATCCACTAATGCCGTAGCATTTTGCACACCGAAGGTGTATTTCACACGCAAAGCGTATTTCACAAATCCCGAAAGGGATTTATTTCATTGAAAAAAGCAAGTCTTTCGACTTGCTTTTTTCATGGTGCAGGTAACAGGACGATAAATTTCAAGAAATTTATCCGTGCTTGACCACCAAAACATTTTGTTTTGGTACCGGTCTTCGCACCACTCGCCTAAAAACAGTCCACAGGACTGTTTTCTTAACGGCTTCGTGCCTCCTTGATGTTCAAGTCCTGTTTATCTATATAAAAAATCAGAGACGGAATAAATCCGTCTCTGATTTTTTGGTGCAGGTAACAGGACTTGAACCTGCATGAAATTGCTTTCATATGGACCTGAACCATACGCGTCTGCCAATTCCGCCATACCTGCATATAACGCCTTGTATTATATCAAACCAAAGCATTATTGTCAACAAAAAGTACAAGCCTAACGGAATTATCTAATTTATATAAATCTTTTCATTATCTCTCTAAATCCAATGCTCTTCGTATAATTCATCCGCTTTTTCGATTTTTTTATACTCCGGGAAATCATATAAATAATCGCCCAGTTCTTTTTCAATATACTCCACATCTTTTTTGTCATAACATGTAAGCATAGGCAAAGTATATGTCACTGAAACATTCGGATTAAAATGCTTAAACTCATTTTCGGGGCGTTTATCAAAACCCAAATAGTCTATGATTTTTTGTGTTGTATTGTAATAATCATAAATCAGTTCATCATAATTAACATACAAGGCCTTGTCGGACCTTACTTCATTTTCACATAAGGCACGATAATATTTTACAAAGTTCTCTACATTATCACAAGGCATAAACAAATTACGGTCTATCGTTCTGTGTGCATTAACATACATACATCGAGGGTCTCTATTAACAATTATTACTTTAGTTTCATCAAAAAACTCTGTGCCTTTTTGGCAATTTGTAGCAGGGAAAACCTGATCCAAGAGTAAAGTCTTATTGCCTTCGGTATCCGGAAAAGCATATATAAATTCTTCAATAAAAACTTTTGTGATTTTATCAAACTCACTTTTCGACATTATAGAAAAGAACCTTTCTTTATTCGAATGGAAATAGGTTTCTTTATTTAATATTTTTCTTAAAACAGTTTCTTTTCTTGCCGTAATATCAGAAGGTTCGAAAATAGTTTTCTCTTTCGATTCTAATTGTACAATTTTGCTAATATATTTATCAACTATAGCGTCGTACTTTTTTCCTAATACACTCCTGCAGTTTTCTGCAAAAAATCCTTTCTTCATAGCTTTTTCAAATCGAACAATAGCATTATTACACGCTATCATTCCGCTTCCGTCGGTCAAAAAATGCTTTAAGTCCAATATACCGTCGGGCATACGAATAAATTGAAATTCTCCGCTTCCGCTAAAGCAATTTATTTCATCAAATTGTCGGACAAAATCATACACAGCAGAAGAACCGCTTGCACCATATCCACTGGTGGAAATAATTCTCATATTCTCACTCCTCTCAATTTCTTATCCTACTTTATCCTACTTTATCATACTTGTCAAGACATATGAGTATTTTTTCATATAATAAATAAGGGTGATAATATGAAACCGCTAAAAGAAAAAATCAGCATTACCGTTGACAGCGACTTACTTGAGAAGGCAAAACGCTTTGCAGAAGAGGATGATAGGTCGTTGTCACAATATATCAATCTTATTTTGAAAGAACATATTAAAAAAGCAGAGCAAGAAAATTGAGCAGATATTTGCAAACAAAAATCCCCACACCATGCTTTCACATAGTGTGGGAATTTTTCATTCTGCCTTTTCGGCAGATTCGTTTAGAATATTTGTCCCGGGAGTTTTAACTTTTCTTTATTCGGAAAATCTTTGTCAAATTCTTCGACATCGGCATCGTCTACAAAGTATATGCTCGGTGTTCGATAAACACCTGTGATACCGTCAAGATACTTAGGTACAAGTTCCTTGCACAAAAAGAACGATGCGTCTTCGCCTTCTTCCAAGCCGTGATATCTTATGCCGAATTTTTCGGCATATTCAAAACCGCTTTTGCCGTAGAACTCAATATTTCCCTCAAACATAACAGCCGAAAAGCCCATTTCGGTTGCTTTTTGTAGAGAATAATCAAGCAAAACTTTTCCGTATCCTTTGCGTTTGAGTTCGGGAGTTATGCAGATAGGTCCCATAGTAAGTATGGGGATTTTTCTGCCATCGTCGGCATCGAGGGTGGTTTTCACAAACACATTCTGCCCTATTAACTTGCCGTCTTTCTCCATAACAAAGTCAAGTTCTTTTACGAAATTCTCATCGTTTCGCATTATATGTAACACATAATGCTCACTGCACCCCGGACGATAGACATTCCAAAAAGATTCGCGAACAAGGTTTTCGACCTTTCGCTCATCTTCCTGTTTTTCCAAACGAATTGTATAGTCATTTATATTCATTGTTTTTCCTCCTGAAAATTGTTGACTTCAATACCTTTCGGCGGGAGGTTCAGACTATTGCAAAACCTCCCGATTATGCAACAATCTCCGTTGTGTTGTACTTTTTCAAAAAGCACTCTCCTAAAAATAAATTTTATAATCAAACCTTGCGGTAGGATTAACAATGTTTTCTCTTTTTATATCAATCATTTCCACCGTTTCAACGTCGGGAACAATTTCTCGCAGTGGGCTTTCATTTCTTCATTTGTCATCCCCGCCTGTGCACCATACTGACTGCACATTTCGATATACTCTTCCATTGTTACCTTGTCGATAAATTCACCGTCTCTGTAACAATATTTGCAGTAGTCAACGTTTATACTGCCGTCTTTGTTTGTGCCGAATAAATCTTCATTTTCAATCGGCATACCGCAACTTTGACAAATAGTATTTTTCATAAAAATTCTCCTTTTTCAATTATGGATACCTTTGTTCGTTCTGATAAAATGCCCCTCTTGTACGGCTGCAAAAGTAGCCACAGCGCAGGTCAAAATCACCCATATCATAGCAAATTTATAGGGTAAAAAGCCTATACACAACGGTGTGATAAAAAGCATAATCCCGCTTATTTTATTCATAACCGTATGCAGTGAAACAAAACTTTTGCAAACGATATACCCACATATTACATTAACACATTTGATAATCGCAATACAAGCAATCCAAATTAAAACCCAAAAAGGGAAATCCACGGCACAAATGATTTTGATTATCACTACAAGAAAAAATACAATATCTGCTATCGTATCGAGTTTTGCTCCGATTTCGGATTCGGTATGCAATTTTCTTGCAACAAAGCCGTCGAGTACATCACTAACCCCGCCGATAATATAAACAATAAAAAACCATATTGAAAAAGTCGGGCAAAACACAAGACTTAAACCACAGATAATTCGAACAACGCTGATTATATTTGCCATAACTTAATCCAATCATCAAGAAAGTTCATCTGTTCTTTTGTATGAAACCAGTGTTCGCCGTTTTCCATAACGGTAAGTGTTGCGTTGATTTTCTTTGCAAATTCGGTGATTGTTTCCTTTGATGTAAGGTTGTCTTTTTCGCCGTAAAGAATGTGTGTGGGAATTGTCCAATTTATCGGATTTTCTCTTACATAAGTAAGATATTTAAAAGACAAAGTCTGCCCAAAAGATGTGTTTATTTTACCTTTTCTTTGCAGTTCATTCTCACTGATATTTTCATATAGCATCATATCTTCAATCAACTTTTTCATATCAACTATCGGAGAAATGAAAAATGCTTTTTTAATCCTTTTATCGGATAAAGAATTCATCGCAAAGTAAGCACCAATACTGTTTGCAACCAAAATAACAGTTTTATACTGTTTAGAAAGTTTATCAAAAAATCCTGCAAATTCTTCTTTTGCTTCCCACGGTGTCTGTGATTTATAGTCAAAGCCGATAATATCGCAATTTTGAAAAAGTGTTTTGTAATGTTCGGCTTCATCAATGTTTCCACCTTTTCCGTGTATGTAAATAACCGTTTTATTGCTCATAGTTCGCCTCTGAAAATCTAATTTGTCAACATCATTATATTTTGAAATTAGTTTTTTGTAAAGTGATGTTTACCCTATCGGGCAAATGATGTTGCTCGTTTCTCTCGCAGTGATGTTTTAGCTTTGCAAAAGTGATGTGATGGGTGCTATAACGCCGTTAGGCACATCACTTGACGAAGTCAAGCATCACGCTGAAAAGCACATCACGTTCCGCTTGCGGAACACATCATTGAAAAAAAGCACTTGCTATTGCAAGTGCTTTTTTATGGCTCCCCCAGTTGGACTCGAACCAACGACAACTCGGTTAACAGCCGAGTGCTCTACCGACTGAGCTATGGAGGAATATAAATGTTGGCATCTTCCTATTTTTCCGGGCCGTCGCCAGCCAAGTATCTTCGGCACTATAGGGCTTAACTTCCGTGTTCGGGATGGGAACGGGTGGACCCCCTACGTCATCAACACCAACTATTTAACTATTTAAAGGGTTTAGAAAATATGGTGACTCGTGCGGGAATCGAACCCGCGTTACCGGCGTGAGAGGCCGGTGTCTTAGCCGCTTGACCAACGAGCCATAAGTCAAGGGCCAATGATGTCCTG
>JAGHTC010000084.1 GCA_018065465.1 Candidatus Ruminococcus equi | reverse complement strand
GTTTTATAATAATATTTACTATTATGAATAGGAGTGATAGTATGCCGAAAGTATTTTTGAGTCCGTCATTACAGGAGTTTAACCCTTATGTCGGAGGAGGTAACGAGGAATATTATATGAATCTTATTGCCGATGCGATGGAGCCGTATCTTCAAAGAAGCGGGATAGAATTTGACAGAAACTCTCCGTCACAAACTTTGTCGCAGGCGATAGCACAGTCAAATGCAGGAAACTACGATTTGCATTTTGCAATTCATTCTAACGCTTCCCCGCAAACTTCGTCGGGAAAGGCAAGAGGAGTACAGTTTTACTATTATCCGACAAGTAGCAAAGGCAAAAAGTTTGCAGATATTGCAGCAGAAAATTACAGCGATGTTTACCCGCTAAACGATAAAATAAACATCCTTTCCACAACATCACTTGCCGAAGTGAAAAGGACAAAAGCCCCCGCGGTTTTGGCAGAAGTTGCCTATCACGACAATGTAGAAGACGCAAATTTTATCAGAGAAAACATAGATAATATAGCAAGAAACTTAAGTGAGAGTATAGCGCAGTTTCTGGGCGTACCTTTTGTCGGATAAATCTCTTGAAAAAATACAAAAAGTAATTATAATATAGATATAAAATACAGGAGGCGGCAAAATGAAAGAATTAGATATGAAAAAAATCGAGATTACTCTCGAGAGCTTAAGAAAAAATAATATGGAAGCGTACTACTGCGACAGCTCACAAGATGCAGTTGAACTTGTAAAAACGCTCATCAAAAAAGGCGATACAGTTACTCATGGCGGAAGTGAAACCTTGAAAGAAACAAAGGTAATCGATTTGCTGAAAAACGGCGATTATAATTACCTTGACAGAAGTACCTGCAAAGATAAAGACGAAATTGAAGAAGTTTACCGCAAGGCGTATTTTGCCGATGCGTATTTTGCAAGCAGTAATGCTGTAACAGAAAACGGTGTGCTTTACAATGTTGACGGAAACTCTAACCGTGTTTCCGCTATCCTTTACGGTCCGAAATCGGTTATTATGCTTTGCGGATATAACAAGGTCGTTCGCGATTTGGATGAGGCTGTTTACAGAGTAAAGACAGTAGCCGCACCAAAAAATACAAAAAGGCTTAACTGCGCGACTTTTTGCAAAGAAAACGGTCAATGCCTTTCGATAGGCAGTGACGCATCCTATATGTGTGACGGATGTAACAGCGAAGGACGCATTTGCTGTAACTATGTTGTTTCTGCAAAGCAACGCCAAAAAGGAAGAATAAAAGTAATCATTATCGGCGAAAAATTAGGTTACTGATATATGTAAGCGGTCCAAAGACCGCAGAAAATTTATTTGTTCTGATTAGAGTTTTGGTTTTTGTTCTGGTTTTGATTATTGTTCTGACTTGGTTTTTGGTTGTTGTTCTGGTTTTGGTTATTATTCTGGTTTGATTTTTGGTTGTTGTTCTGATTAGAGTTTTGGTTGCTCATTATGACACCTCCCTTTTCGCTTTTATTATTTGATTAAATTTAAGGAATATTCAAATGAACGATTTTTTGCTTTCAATTAAAGATATTTTAGGCAAAGATTTTGACAAATTTTTGCAGACTATGGACAAAGAGCCATACCGCGCAATAAGAATAAATACTTTGAAAGCAGACAAGAAAACTGTCCTTTCTTTACTTGATTTTGTTAAAGAGCAAACGCCTTTTTGCAAAGACGGATATTACATAGACTTCGATGCTGAGAATGTCGGGAATCATCCGCTTCACCACTGTGGTGCTTACTATGTTCAGGAGCCGTCTGCTATGTCGGCGGTCACTATGCTCAATGTGCAAAAAGGGGACAAGGTGCTTGACCTTTGCGCCGCACCGGGTTCAAAATCAACACAGATAGCCTCTGCTTTGTCAAAAGAGGGTTTGCTTTGGGCGAATGAAATCGTACCCAAAAGGGCAAGTATACTTTTGTCAAACATTGAACGAATGGGAATAAGAAATGCTGTTGTATCTTGTGAAAGTCCCGAAAATCTTTGCCCGAGATTTGAAAACTATTTTGACAAAATTCTGGTTGACGCTCCGTGTTCGGGTGAAGGGATGTTTCGAAAAGACAAAAACGCCTATGACGAATGGAGCAAAGAGCATGTCAAAGCCTGTGCAGTTCGGCAGTTAAACATTTTGGAAAGTGCAAAATCAACGCTCAAAGCAGGCGGTGAAATGGTTTACTCCACCTGCACTTTTTCAAAGGAAGAAAACGAAGGTGTTGTCACAGAGTTTCTAAAAAGAAACAAGGATTTTGAACTCGTAGATTCAAACTGTGATTTTGCTACAAACACTTTAAAATATGCAAAAAGGATATTCCCTTTTCAAGGCGGAGAAGGGCATTTTGCCGCAAAGTTTCGAAAAATCGACGGCGAAATTTTTGATAGTATTTACAGATACGATAATTATAAAGATGACGCTTTTCTTGATGAAATCTTTGCCCGAGATACATACAAAAACCTTTACAGAGTAAAGGACAGGCTATATTCGTTGCCAAGTGTTATGCCCGACATATCGCATTTGAATATTTTGCGGGCGGGTGTGCTTGTCGCAGAAATAAAAAAAGGCCGCACAGAGCCGTGCCACAATGCTTTTTCGGCGTCAAGTATTTTTGACTGCGTCAATGTGCTTGACTTATCTCTTGATGACGAAAGGCTCAAAAAATTTTTGCACGGTGAAGAAATCGAAGTTGAAAAGGGACTCGACGGCTACACCGTCGTGTGTGTCAACGGAATAACTTTGTCATTCGGAAAAGCAAAAAACGGCAGGCTGAAAAACAAATATCCGAAAGGATTGAGAACGCTTTAATGGACAATCTTACCAACATAAATACAGTAAAAGAACTACTTAATAAATACGGTTTTACCTTTTCAAAAGGGCTCGGACAAAACTTTATCGTAAACCCGTCCGTATGCCCGAAAATGGCAGAACTTAGCACAGCAAGCGGTATCGGTGTTATCGAGATAGGTCCGGGCTTTGGCGTTCTTACTAACGAACTTTGCAAAATTGCAAAAAAGGTAGTTGCAATAGAAGTTGACAAAAGGCTTTTGCCTGTTCTTTCTGAAACACTTTGTGAATATGACAACCTCAAAATAGTAAACGCCGATGTTCTTGAACTTGATATACAAAAACTGATTGACGACGAGTTTCCCGATATGGATGTTGTAGTATGTGCAAATTTGCCGTACTATATTACCTCTCCCGTGATTATGAAACTGCTTGAAGAAAAATCGCGGATAAAGTCACTCACGGTTATGGTGCAAAAAGAAGCGGCACAAAGAATTTGTGCCGAGGTGGGAACAAGAGAATGCGGTGCAGTCACCGTTTCGGTGCATTATTACAGCAAGCCCGAATATCTTTTTTCTGTGTCAAAAGGTTCGTTTATGCCGTCACCGAAAGTTGACTCCGCAGTAATAAAACTCGATATTCTTGATACTCCGAATGTTGTGGTAAAGGACGAAAAAACTTTTTTCAAAGTTGTTCGTGCTTCATTTTCACAAAGGCGAAAAACTATTGTCAATGCACTGTCTGCCGGGTTAAACCTTGACAAGTCAGTAATATTTGATATACTGAAAATGTCGAATGTTGACTCTATGCTTCGCGGAGAAAAACTTACTCTCGACGATTTTGCGAAAATTTCCGACTTGATTTATGAGAAAACTTTGTAAAGGGGGACAACAATGCAAAAGAAAAGATTTATTATGATTGTCGCACTCATTGTACTTTTGAGTGTTTGCATTGCTTTGATGCTTATTTCCCTACTAAGTGACCAAGCAACCTTTGGAAAGATAAGCGGTTATGTCGCTATCGGCGGTGTTGTTGTTACCCTTGTCGGATTTGTTATCATCATCAGGATGAATTCAAGCACAAGAGAAAACAGAGAACAAATTAAAGAGATAGAAAAACTCCTTGAAGAAGAAAGAGCAAAAGCAAATAACGAAGAATAAAAATTACGCCTTAACCGAACTCGGTTAAGGCGTTTTTATGTGTTAGTTTACATTCTTTCGGGGCAGTTGATGTTGAACATATCGAGAACATTTTTGATTACCGTTTTTGCGCTTATACAAAGCGAGAGCCTTGCCTGCATAAGGCTTTCGTCTTCGCCTTTAACACGGCACGCGTTGTAGAACTTGTGGAAAAGTGTTGCAATATCGGTGACATAGCGGGTAATCTTTGTCGGATCGTATTCTTTAGCGGCACTTTCTATCTCGGTATCAAAGTCCGAAAGACGGTTGATAAGTTCGATTTCTTCGTCTTTACAGAGGAGCATCAATTCATCGTCTGTGCACTTTCTTGTATGAATGTTGTCGAGTTCCAACGCACGGATGATAGAGCAAATTCTTGCGTGGGCATACTGAACATAATAGACGGGATTGTCGCTGTCCTGCGTTACCGCAAGGTCAAGGTCAAAGTCCATCTGTGAATTTGCTTCGCGAGTGTTGAAAAGGAATCTTGCGCTGTCAACGGGTACTTCATCAAGCAGGTCGGAAAGTTGTATTGCCTTTCCCGTACGCTTGCTCATTCTGACTATTTCGCCGTTACGAACGAGTTTTACAAGTTGCATGAGGAGTACATCGAGTTTGTCGCCGTCGTAGCCGATTGAATCCATAGCACCCTGCATACGCATAACATGGCCGTGGTGGTCGGCACCCCAAACATCAATAAGGCGAGAGAAACCGCGGTCAAATTTGTCTTTGTGATATGCAATATCGGAGGCAAAATAGGTCGGGTTACCGTTGTTTCTTATCAGCACATCGTCTTTGAGTTCAAGTTTGTCTATATATTCCTGTGTCTTGCCTTTTCTTAAAAGTCGCTCGGTACAGACTTCTGCATTTTTGTACCACAATGCACCGTCTTTTTCGTAGGTAAGACCTTTTTCTGTCAAGGTTTCTACTATGCGTTTTATGTCGCCCGATTCGTGCAGAGTGCTTTCAAAAAACCACTTGTCGTAATTTATGCGGTATTTTTTCATATCAGCCTGCATTTTGTCGATATTCTTCGGCAAAGCAAAGTCGACGAGGACTTTCTTCCTCTTTTCGCTGTTTTTATCTACAAGAAAATCGCCGTAGATGTCGGCATATTCTTTTGCACGCTCGGTTATGTCTGCACCTTGGTATCCGTCTTCGGGGAATTCTACTGTGTCATCGTAGATTTGCAGATATCTTGCCTCAAGTGAGCAGGCGAATTTTTCAATCTGGTTTCCTGCGTCGTTGACATAAAACTCACGCCAGACATCATATCCCGCTTTTTGCAAAACGGAGGCAAGACAGTCGCCCAAAGCACCGCCGCGGGCGTTACCCATGTGCATAGGCCCTGTCGGGTTTGCGGAAACAAATTCAACCATAATCTTCTCGCCGTTACCGAAATCGGATTCGCCGTAGTGCTCACCCTCGTTTTCGATATCACGAAGAACATTTTTGTAGTATTCTTTGCCGAAAAAGAAGTTGATAAATCCCGGTCCCGCTATCTCGCAACGGTCGATAAGAGTGTCAGACAGGTCGATATTTTCAACAATAGCCTGAGCAATTTTTATCGGAGCGGTTTTGAATGTTCTTGCACCGAGTAATGCAACATTTGTTGCTAAGTCGCCGTTTCTTCTGTCGGCGGGTGTTTCGATAATAAACTGCGGGATATCGCCTTCTGCTAGCATTCCGTTTTGTATTGATTTTTCGATAGATTTTTCTATCGCAAGTCGTAGATTCTTGTTTACTGATTTCGAGGTCTTTGACATTTTCTATACCTTTTCCTTTACTATTATGTGAAGTTCGTTGTTGCTGACATAATCGCAGTTAAAATCAAGTTGATAACTGACGAAAAGTTCACCGCCGTTTGTTGATAACGAGTCTGTGATACAGTCTGTGAACACGCCTATCATCATATCGCCTGCTATGGTGCTGTACTGACAACTGTGGCGTTTGTCTTTTTCGAGTATCAGCCGAGAGGTGATATCTCCTGTTCGTATGATACATACGCAGTTTTCGTCAAATTCGACAACGGTGTTGACTTTGATATTCGGGTTTTCGTTGTCGTATTCGGTGTAACTTATGTATTTTTTGCCGTTTTCTTCTTTTATGTCACCAGTTGTGATGACTTCAACCTTGTCTTTTTCGCCGTCAATCTCCTGTATTCCGACGACGGTAATTAAAAATTTGTTTTCCATATTCCTAATACTGTTCTATATCAATTCTTTTAATGCTGTGTTTCATATCTCTGCCCAAAAACAGTCCTGCGATTTTCTCAAAATTATGCGGAGTGTCGCTGACAAAAAATTCTGCCGTGCCTTCAGCATTTTTATCGGACAAAAGTCCGTTCTCGGAAAGCAGATTTTTTGTATAAATGGCTGTTTCTCTGCCTGAGTCGATAAGGGTGACATCACTGCCCATTTCGTTTTGAATGGCTTCTTTGAGAATCGGGTAATGAGTACATCCCAAAATAAGGGTATCTACATCGCAGTCTTTGAGTTCTTTCAGGTATCTGTGAATGGTGAGTTTTACGAGCTCATCATCTTTGTCGGTTATTCCGCTTTCAACAAGGGGAACAAACAAAGGGCAATCCTGCTCAAAAACTTCAAAGTCTTTTTGTGAAGTTATTATTCTTTTATAACTGTGCGATGAAATGGTAGCAGATGTACCGATAACACCGATTTTTCCGTTCTTTGTTGATTTCATAGCGCTGATGCAGGTAGGCTCTACTACGCCCGTGAAAGGAATGTCCTGATTTTTCAGGTATTCATCTGCAACGGAGCTGACAGTACCGCAGGCGGCTACAATCATCTTTACGCCTTTTGATTTAAGAAAGGCGATATCCTGCATAGCATATTTTTTTATCGTGTCAACGCTTTTGCTTCCATAGGGAACTCTGCCGGTATCTCCAAAGTAAATGATGTCTTCTGTAGGAAGAATAGAAAGCATTTCTTTTACCGCAGTAAGTCCGCCTAAACCGGAATCAAATACACCGATGGGTGAATTGTTCATTAGTTTTCCTCCAATAAACTTGCATATACATACTTATAATATCACATTGTGTCCTATCTTTCAAGAGCAAAAACCTTTGACAAAAACACTAATTCAATGTATAATTACTATGATTATACGAGAGGAATGATTTTTTTGTTAAACAAGGCATTTAATATTATTTGCGATAAAGTAGGGGAAACACTTTCACAGCAAGGCTTTACAAGAGCAAAGGCAAATTCAACCGATTCAAATGAATTGGTTGGTCTTTTTGTCAGTGAGAATGTTGCTTACTCTGTAATTTACTATAAGGACAAACAGCATTTTGTTATGCGTACAAG
>JAGHTC010000092.1 GCA_018065465.1 Candidatus Ruminococcus equi | reverse complement strand
ACCGGAAGAACAGGCAACGGAAGAAGATTATATCGAGGCTCTTGAAAGGGTTGGTGTGTGATGACTAAATCGGAATTAAAACAGCGAAGTGACAAAAATTTCAATGAAACAAAAGAGGCGGTACAACTCATTTATGACAACCTCAACAAAGGTCAAAGGCAGAAGTTGTTGAAGAACGAGAAATTAAAGGCTTTGCTTGAAAGGTATGGGGTGATTTGATATGGAAACGATAATAGCCTCTGTCGGCTCGGCATTGATAAGCGGAATAATCGCAGTAATTGTCAGCGTTATCAACACCAATTCAAACCACACAAAACTTATGAACGAGTTACAGAAGCGTGATGAAATGCAGATGTACCGAATAGAGCAGTTAGAAAAGAAAGTTGATAAGCATAATAATGTTATTGAACGGACTTATAATCTCGAAAAGCAAACAGAATTACAGGAAGAGAAAATCAAGGTTGTTAATCACAGAATAAGCGACCTTGAAAATAGAAAGGATTGAAAAGAATGAAACAAAACTTTTTACAATGGCTAAAATTTGCAGGAATTAGAGCAATTAAAACAATGGCACAAACAGCAATAGCAACGATTGGTGTTGCTACCGTAATGGGTGAGGTAAATTGGCTTGCAGTTGGCTCTGCTTCACTTTTGGCAGGGATTTTGTCGCTGTTGACATCTATTGCAGGATTGCCCGAACTGAAAAACGGTGACGAAAAATGAGCGTTAATTACGCGATGAACCTTGTATTACAGTTCGTTAAAGTTCCGCTTTACATAATGACGATTATAACACTTTGGAAAATTTGCAATTTTATTGATAAGAGGTGACATTATGAAATTTATTGATGAAAAATATGAAAACGATTGGGCATAAAGGAGTAATAATATGCTGTACGATATTTATTGTTTCTTTTGGAAATTAAGAAACCGCAAATGGAAAAATACAAAACAAAAATGGCGTGCTATGCAGAAAGATTATCACAGATTTTATGTGAAATTAAGGAAGTGATATTATGACTATTGATACAATATTGAACCTTGCAAGACAGCAAATCGGAACAAGGGCGACAAACTATAAACGGTGTAAATATAATACTGCTTTCTACGGAACGGAAGTAAGCGGTAGCGACTACGATTGGTGCTGTGCCTTTATTTGGTGGCTGTTCAAACAGAATGGTGCTGATAATCTTCTCAACGGTAAGACCGCTAATTGCGGACAGTTTGCAAAGAATTTCAAAAATGTTGGCAGATTATATTCTAATAAATCTGTGCAAGTTGGTGATATTGTTCTGTTCCATTGGAGTAATGACAAATCAACCTATGTTCCAGAATATTACACTTGCGACCACATAGGCATTGTCGAAGCGGTCAACGGCGACACAATTACAACGATAGAGGGCAACACAAATACAAACTCATACCCGAACGGCATTGTAGCAAGACAGACAAGGTCGGTGTCAAGATATGTTTCTTGTGTGTGCAAATCTGCTTATAGTGGCTCACCGTCACCCACACCGACAACATATCCGACAGTATCTTACAAAGTTAGAACAGGCGGTACTTGGTTGCCCGAAGTAACAGATTTATCTGATTACGCAGGCTTGGAAAACAAACAGATAACCGATGTCGCGATTAAGGTTTCAAAAGGCTCGGTAAAATACAGAGTACATATTAAAGGCGGTAGTTGGTTGCCTTATGTTACAGGATATAACACTGCAGACGATGAAAATGGTTATGCAGGCGACAAAAAGCCTATTGACTTGATTGAAGTCTATTACAGCACACCGAATGATGTTGTTTCAAAATTGGGCTATCTCAAAGCAAAGTACAGAGTATCACCGATTGGCAGTTCATCATATTACGATTGGCAGTATGATGACGAAAAGACAGGCGGTCAAGACGGTTATGCAGGCGATTACGGAATGACTATTGATAAGTTCCAAATCGAATTGAGCAAATAGAGTATGACTTATTTCATATAAAGACCTCCGAAACAGGAAAAGGCATTACTTAATAACGGTAGTGCCTTTTCTGTTGCTGTTCGTTAAAACAGGACATTTTTGTTAATTGCGTTTCGGATTTGACATTATAATGTATATATAC
>JAGHTC010000045.1 GCA_018065465.1 Candidatus Ruminococcus equi | reverse complement strand
ATATATAGTAAATATTTACTTATATATTGTGAAAAACTTGTTGATTTTTTCAACAATTATTGCTATACTATAAAATAGTGTAATTTGTACATTTTGGATTTTTTGATATTACGATTTTGAAAAAGGAGGACCTCATATATGGAAAACTTTGCAGAAGGTTGGAATATAATCTGTAATTACATCCGAGATGAAAAAAAGATAGTCGATATTGCATACAAAACATGGATTTCCCGTATTGAACCGGTGAATATTGATTTTGAAAATTCCGAGATAGTTTTACTTGTTCCAAACGATTTTCATCGCCAGACTTTGACTCGTTGTTATCTTCCTGTTTTGGAAGATGCCTATATTGCCGTTTTCGGAACATCTTTTTCCACAACATTTATTATTCCCGATGAACAGACAACCGTTGTTTCGGACGAATTTTTAAGTGATGAAAATTCGGCAAATGCGGGATATGAATTTACTTTCGATACATTTATCGTAGGTTCATCAAATAAATTTGCTCATGCAGCTTGTCTTGCTGTTGCACAAAATCCCGCAGGAGCATATAATCCCTTATTTATGTACGGTAAATCCGGACTGGGAAAAACTCATCTGCTTTATGCTATCGGAAACGAAATAAAAAAGAATTTTCCGAATAAAAATATCGTCTATATAAAAGGAGACGATTTTACAAACGAACTCATTGTCTCTCTCGGAAAAGGTAAAGAAGCAATGGCTCAATTTCGTCAGAAATACAGACAGGCCGATGTTCTTTTAGTAGATGATGTTCAGTTTATCGGCGGTAAAGAAAGTACACAGGAAGAATTCTTCCATACTTTCAATACTCTTTATGAAGCAAAAAAACAGATAGTACTTACATCAGACCGTCCGCCCAAAGAAATAAAAACTCTTGAAGAAAGACTTCGCACTCGTTTTGAGTCGGGACTTATTGCCGATGTTCAGCCACCAGATTTGGAAACACGAATTGCAATTATCAAACGCAAGGCGGAAATTCTGGGTTTTGAAATTCCAAACGAAGTATGTGAATTTATTGCAGGAAAACTTAAATCAAATATTCGTCAACTTGAAGGCGTCGTCAAAAAACTAAAAGCAAGATATCTTCTTACGGGTGAAATTCCTTCACTCAGCTCAGCAAATGAAGTTATTTCAGATATTCTTAACAATGACGCTCCGCCGGAACTCACGGTTGAAAAGATTATTGATGAAGTTGCAAGAACTTTCGGAGTCGAAGCAAAAGATATTCGTTCACAAAAAACCCGCAGACAAAATATCAATAAACCTCGACAAATAGCAATTTACATTGTTCGTGAACTTACTTCACTCACTATGGAAAACATTGGTAAAGAATTCGGCGGAAAACATTATTCTTCTATTGTCTATGTCGTTCAGACTGTCGAGAAAAATATAAAAACCGACACACAACTTCGTGAAACGATTGAAGATATTATTAAAAACATTCGTGATAGATAATTCAACAATTTTTTCCACTTTAACTCCACATAATTTAACATTATGTTGATAAGTATCACCATATAGTAGATTTTTCAACATTACATCATTTTTTCATCTTTGTATATATTGAAAATTTCTTTTGATAAGATTCTTATTTTTTAAGGATTTTAACAATTTCACCTTACCTACTATTACTACTAAATAATATATATAAACATATCATTACATTACATCATTTTTTTTATTTTTTATTGAAAGGATAATTACTATGAAATTTACCTGTATGAGAACAGATTTATCAAATGCTGTTTCCAATGTAGTCCGTGCCGTATCCACAAAAGGAACTATTCCTGCACTTGAAGGTATTTTAATCAAAGCATATAATAACAAACTTGTTTTGTCTGGTTATGACCTCGAAATAGGAATTACTACAACAGTTGACGCAACCGTTACAGATGAAGGCGAAATCGTTGTTTCTGCAAAACTCTTTTCCGATATTGTTCGCAGACTTCCCGAAGAAATCGTTTGTATTGAAACTGACGACAGACTTATTACCTACATAACATCAGGTCAGGCAAATTATCAGATAGTCGGTATATCTTCTGCTGATTTTCCCGAACTTCCGACTTTTGAAGAAACAGATAAAATTGTTATCAAAGCGGAACTTCTCAAAAATATGATAAGACAGACTATTTTTGCTGTTTCCGATAATATGGCTAAACCTGTCTATACAGGCTCACTTTTTGATATTGAAGACAAAGTTTTGAAAATAGTTTCTGTTGACGGTTTCAGAATGGCAATAAGAGAAGAAGCAGTTGACTGTGAAAGTAAAAACAAATTTGTAGTACCGGGCAAAACTCAAAGCGAAGTATTAAAACTTATCACAGATGACGAAAAAGATGTTGAAATTATTATCGGTCAAAGACAGCTTATCTTCAAAATTGAGAACTACAGCATAGTATCCCGCCTTATCGAAGGTAACTTCCTTGATTATAAAAGCACTTTGCCGAAAACAAATCAAAGTGAATTTGTTATAAATACAAGAATTCTCTGTGCTGCTGTTGAGAGAATGTCTTTGCTTACAAATGAAAAAATCCAGTCACCCGTAAAATGTACTATTTCAGCAAATGAGATTAAATTTTCCTGTTCTACTTCAGTAGGTAAAGCAAACGATGTTTTGCCTGTATCTCTTGTAGGTCAGGAAGTTGAGATAGGATTTAATAACAGATATATGCTCGACGCATTGAAAAATGCCGACACAGACGAAGTAAAAATTATTTTAAACGGACCGCTATCTCCTATTCTTATCAAACCGATAAATTTCGATAGTTTTACTTTCCTTGTTGTTCCTATGAGGCTTTCCTGATGATAGAAGTAAAAAAACCGCAAAATTTACAAAATTCGGATGATGATTATATCAGACTTGATAATTTACTGAAATTTTCGGGTTTAGTTGATACAGGCGGTCAGGCAAAGTTTGTCATACAAAACGGTGAAGTAAAAGTCAACGGTGAAATTTGCACCCAAAGAGGAAAGAAACTGCGCAGTGGAGATACTGTCGAATATAATAATGAAATTTTAGAGGTAACTTTTAATTGATAGTAAAAAAACTTGAATTTGAAAATTTCAGAAACCTCAACAATTCATATATAGAACCCGACGGCGGTGTTAATGTTATCTACGGAGAAAATGCCCAAGGAAAAACAAATCTTCTTGAGTGTATCTGGCTTTTTTGCGGAGGACATTCTTTTCGGGGTGCAAAAGAAAATGAATTGATTCAATTTGAAAAAGATTTTTTCAAAATCAAAATGGATTTTTATTCATTTTCAAGAGAGCAAAATGCTGAAATTCGTTTTTTTAATTCAAAGAAACAGGTTTTTCTAAACGGAGTTGAAAAAATTTCTTCCTCTTTTCTTACCGAAGTTTTTTCTGCTGTTGTTTTTTCTCCCGAACATCTGACTTTGATAAAAAGAGGGCCTGCTTTACGACGAAAATTTTTAGACGGAGCCATCTGTCAGCAAAAAATTCGTTATGCCGTCGCTCTTTCAAAATATAATCAGATAATAAATCAGCGAAACGCACTTTTAAAAGATATATTCAAACACAAAGAATTAAAAGACACCTTGCAAATTTGGGACGATTCTTTGACAAGTTGCGGAGCAATTATACTGAAAGAAAGACTTGAATATATAAAAAAGCTCAAAGAGTATGCGAGAGAATATCATTTCGGCATTTCTTTTGATAAAGAAACATTGGATATGGAGTACATTTCCACAGCAAACATTGATGAAAACGATTCTTTGGAAGTTATCAAAGATAAGTTGGAAAAAGCATATCAAAAATCGCGAAATGAGGATTTTCATACAGGATATACAAGCGTCGGTCCTCACAGGGACGATATGGATATAAAGATAAATTCAATCTCGGCAAAAACTTTCGGTTCACAGGGACAGCAACGCTCGGCGGTATTATCCATCAAACTTTCCGAAGCGTCTTTGCTCTTTGAAAAAAACGTTGAAAAGCCCATTATTCTTTTGGATGATGTATTATCCGAACTTGATTCAAAACGGCAGGATTTTCTGCTTAATAAAACAGACTCTTACCAAACTTTTGTTACCTGCTGTGAAGAAAGCAACAAAGAACAATTAAGAAAAGGAAAAGTTTTTTCCGTATCAAACGGAGTGATAACAAATGTATCTGCACTTAGGTAATGAAACCGTAATCGATACCGAAAATATTGTCGGTATATTTGATTTAGATACAAGTACAGTTTCCAAACATACCAGAGAATTTTTGAAAATCTGTGAAAAAGAAGACAGAATCGTAAACGTAAATTATGATTTACCGAAGTCTTTTATTTTATATAACTATGACGGAGAAATTTCCATTTATATTTCTCCCATTACGACTGCTACACTTATAAAGCGTATGTCAAACGGAAAGGATTGACTTTATGAAAGATTTAAAATGCCCGTATTGCGGTAAACCCATAGGTTATTTTACTGCCTTTACTCTACATAATCAGGGCGAATATTTTTGCAACAAATGCAAAAAGGAATCAAATATAAAAATAAAGAAAACTCTTTTGTTTCCCTTTATTGCGGCTGTTGCGGTTGCTTTACTTATTTTACTTGCCTTTTTACTCTTTACGGCAAAAGACAATCTTTGGTTTATGCTCCTTATTGCAATACCGTTTTTTGTATTCTACGGAATAACACCGTTTTTTGTAGAAATAACTCCGAAGAAAAAACATATGGATGTTCTCTACGATACGGAAATGGTTGAAAGTCCCATCGCCCAGCCTGACCCGACTATGGCAAAGACTTCCAGAGTAATACCCGCCTTTGTTGACGATGTTGTTCTCGACGACGAATTTAAGCCGAAAATAGATGCCTCTGTTTTTGAGTCTATCAAAAAAGAAAGACAATCAATATCGCAGTCCGATTCGGATACAAAAGCGTTTGCAGGATTTGAAAATATTTCTTCTTCCAAACCTACCGAAAAAACAATGCCTGTTGCCGATTTGAAAAAGGTAGCCGAAGAACAGGCAAAGAAAAAACAGGAAGAAAAGAAAGAAACTTTTGACGATACAGATGACGAAATGAAAAAAATCAACTCGGTAGTTGACGAAGTTTTGGGAGAAAGCGATGAAGATGTAAAAATTGCTGAAGAAAGACCGAGTAATAATACTGATTCAAAATCAGAAGAAAAACCACCGAGAATAAAATATAACAAAGACGAATACGATTTAAGTCTTTTTGAATAAGCCTATGTTTAAATTACCAAGCTGTCCGCATTGCAATACCGTGTATCGCTATAAAGATACAAAAAATGCAATGAAGCAAAAGGAAAATACTTGCTATCATTGTCAGAAAAAATTCAAAGTTAAATATTTTCCCGATATTCTTGCTCTTTGTGCAATTATACTTTTACCCTGTATTTTCACATTGATTCTCATATTGAGCAAAATGAAAACTTTTGACTTTTTTATATTATTTTTTATCGCACTATTATTTGTGATAACAGCATATTTTTTGATACCATTTTTTACTCGTTTTGTAAAAATGAAAGATAAAAACAGAAACGAAGATTTTGACAAAAACGAAAACGGAGGAAATTAAATTGGATAACGAAAAGAACATATTAAATGAAGAACAGACACTAAACGAAAGCGAAGATATTACGAAAGTTGAAGGAGAATACGGTGCTGATGAAATTCAGGTCCTGGAAGGACTCGAAGCCGTCAGAAAACGCCCCGGTATGTATATCGGCTCAACAGGCGAACGCGGACTTCATCACCTTGTATATGAAATTGTAGATAACTCTATCGACGAGGCACTTGCAGGCTATTGCTCAAAAATAGATGTTTCTATCCTGCCCGGTGATATCATCAGAGTAAGAGACAACGGACGCGGTATTCCCGTAGGAATTAACTCGAAAGCAGGTTTGCCTGCTGTAACCGTTGTATTTACCGTACTTCACGCAGGCGGAAAATTCGGCGGCGGCGGATACAAGGTATCAGGCGGTTTGCACGGTGTAGGTGCTTCTGTTGTTAACGCTTTGTCCGAGTGGCTCGAAGTCAAAGTTTGTGACGGAGAAGATGTTTACTTCCAACGTTATGAAAGAGGAAAAATCGTTACCGAACTTCAAAAAATCGGTAAGTCAAATATTAAAGGAACCGAAGTAAACTTCAAAGCAGACGGTGAAATTTTCAAAGACACTACTCACTATGATTACGACATTTTGGCTCGCAGACTTCGTGAACAGGCGTTCTTAAATGCCGGTGTTCATATTGAACTAAAAGACGAGCGTGACGAAAATAATATAAAAGACAAAAACTTCCGCTATGAAGGCGGTATCAAAGAATTTGTTGACTATATCCACAAGAAAAAAGGATATACTCCGATTCACGACGAGGTTATTTACTTCTCTGCCGCTAACAGCGAAAACACCTGCGAAGTTGAAATTGCCATGCAGTATAACGACAGTTATAACAACGACATTCGTTCTTTTGCAAACAATATTCATACAACCGACGGCGGTACGCACGAAGAAGGTTTCAGGCGAGCCTTACCCCGCGTTATGAACAACTACGCGACAAAATTTAATAAAATCAAAGATAAAGACAAAGACTTGAAACTTGAATTTGAAGACTATAAAGAAGGTCTTACCGCCATTATTTCGGTAAAAATTACCGAAGCCCAGTTTGAAGGTCAGACAAAAGCAAAACTCGGTAACACCGAAGTAAGAACGATGGTCAACAAACTGATTACCGAGAAACTTTCCGAATTTCTTGAGGAAAATCCCGCTTCCGCCGCTTCTATTCTTGACAAGGCGCTTGCTTCTGCAAAAGCGAGAGAAGCCGCAAGAAAAGCAAGAGAATCAGTCAGAAGAAAATCTGCTCTCGACTCTGCAACCTTGCCCGGTAAACTTGCCGACTGTCAGTCAAAAGACAGCAGCGAAACCGAGATATACATCGTCGAGGGTGACTCTGCGGGTGGCTCTGCAAAGCAGGGTAGGGACCGCCGTTTCCAGGCTATTTTGCCCCTTTGGGGAAAAATGCTCAACGTCGAAAAAGCACGCCTTGACAGAGTTTACGGCAACGACAAACTTACTCCCGTTATCACCGCTTTGGGTGCAGGTATCGGCGAAGAATTTGACTTGGAAAAACTCCGTTATGACAAAGTCATTATTATGGCGGATGCCGATGTCGACGGCTCTCATATCCGTACATTGCTTTTGACTTTCTTCTTCCGTTTTATGCGTCCGCTTGTTGAAGAAGGCCATGTATATATCGCTCAACCTCCGCTTTTCAGAATTACAAAAGGCAAAGAGCATAAATATGCATATTCCGACCAGGAACGCGACGATATTCTTGAATCAATAGAAGGTAAAACCGAGATTCAGCGTTACAAAGGTCTTGGTGAAATGGACAGCGAACAACTTTGGGAAACTACTATGAATCCGGCAACAAGAACTATGCTTCGAGTATCATTAGACGACGCCCAGCAGGCTGACGAAACTTTCTCTATCCTTATGGGCGACAAAGTTGAGCCTCGTAGAGAGTTCATCGAAACCAACGCGAAGTATGTTCAAAATCTTGACATATAACGGTTAAGAGGTGATAAATATGGATAACGAAAACAAAAACAACGAAATGATAAATGAAACCGAATACAGTTCGGGCAAAGTTATAGATGTTGATATCAACCGTGAAATGAGAAAATCGTTCCTTGATTATTCAATGAGCGTTATCGTTTCGCGTGCGTTGCCCGATGTCCGCGACGGTCTTAAACCCGTTCACAGAAGAATACTTTATACAATGTACGAAAACGGCCTTGACCCGTCAAAGCCTTATCGTAAATGTGCCGACACCGTCGGTTCCGTTTTGGGTAAATATCATCCCCACGGTGACGCATCCGTTTACGATGCTATGGTCCGTTTGGCACAGGATTTTTCAATGAGATATATGCTCGTTGACGGTCACGGTAACTTTGGTTCTGTCGACGGCGACCCGCCTGCTGCTTACCGTTATACCGAGTCGAAAATGAGCAAAATCAGCCTTGAAATGCTCGCCGATATCGACAAAGAAACAGTTGACTTTATGCCGAACTTTGACGACAGACTCAAAGAGCCTGTTGTTTTGCCGTCGCGTTTTCCGAACCTTCTTGTAAACGGTTCTTCGGGTATTGCTGTCGGTATGGCGACGAATATCCCACCCCATAATATGGGCGAAGTTATCGACGCTATGTGTCTTTTGATTGACAACCCCGACGCAGAACTTCCCGAAATTATGGAATGTATGCCCGGCCCCGATTTCCCGACAGGCGGAATAATTATGGGCAGAAGCGGTATCCGTGCCGCTTACGCAACAGGCAGAGGTAAAATCGTAGTCAGAGCAAAGACAGAAATTGTCGAAGCGAAAAACGGAAGATTTAAAATCATCGTTACCGAACTTCCGTATATGGTAAACAAAGCAAGACTTATTGAAAATATCGCCGAACTTGTCAAAGACAAGAGGATTGACGGCATTTCTAATATCGAAGACCATTCCGACAGAAACGGTATGCACATTGAAATTGACATCAAACGCGAAGCATCTCCGCAGGTTGTCTTAAATCAACTCTTTATGATGACACAGATGCAGTCTACTTTCGGTACAATTATGCTTGCTATCGTAGACGGCACTCCGAAAATACTCAACCTCAAAGAGATGATAGGGTGCTACATTGAGCATCAAATTGATGTTATCACCCGTCGTACTGTTTTTGAACTCAGAAAAGCAAAAGAAAGAGCCCATATTTTAGAGGGTATGAAAGTTGCCATCGACAATATCGACGAGGTAATTGCCATTATCCGCAAGAGCAAAGACCAAAGCACGGCAAAACTTAACCTTATCGAAAGATTTTCTCTCGACGATATTCAGGCACAGGCTATCGTTTCTATGAGACTTGGTCAGCTCACAGGTATGGAGCGTTCGAAAATTGAAGACGAAATTGCCGCTTTGAATGAAAAAATCAAAGAATATAACGAGATTTTGGCAAGCGATGAAAGACAGCGCGAAATCGTCAAGGAAGAAGCGATTGCAGTACGCAACAAGTTTGCCGACGAAAGACGCACCGAAATCTGTGCTATATCCGGCGAAGTTGATATTGAAGACCTTATCCCGCAGGAAGACTGCGTAGTAACTCTTACAAAATTCGGCTACATCAAGCGCCAGACAGAAGATACCTACAAAATCCAGCGCCGCGGCGGCAGAGGTATCTCGGGTATGAGCCGTAAAGACGAAGATGTCGCAACGGAAATGTATATTTCCAATTCGCACGACTACAACCTGTTCTTTACAAACACAGGCAGAGTTTACAGACTCAAATGCTACGAAATTCCCGAATGTTCGCGACAGAGCAAGGGTATAAATATAGCAAATGTTTTGCCTATCGGCGGTGATGAAAAAGTAACTTCCATGATTCGTGTACCCGAGTTTGATGAGGAAAAATACCTTATCATGGTAACAAGACTGGGTATTATCAAACGAATTGCGCTGAATGCTTACAACACCTCACGAAAAGGCGGACTTATCGCCCTTGAACTCAACGAAGGCGACGAACTCGCATGGGTAAGAATGACAAACGGCGATGACCAGGTTATTATTGCCACAAAACTCGGTATGGCTATCCGCTTTAAAGAAACCGATGTTCGCCCGATGGGCAGACAGGCGCGCGGTGTTCACGCAATAAGACTCAAAGAAAATGATGAAGTTGTCGGTATGAGTGTAATCGAAGACGACAAGTATATACTCACCGTTTCCGAAACAGGCTACGGCAGACTTTCAAAACCCGACGACTACAGAGTACAGTCGCGCGGCGGTAAAGGACTTACCAACTACCATATTGAAAAATACGGCAAGGTTGCAGCACTTTCTGTTGTATCGCCCGATGAAGATATTATCATCATCTCCGAAAACGGCGTTATCATCAGGATTGAAGCAAGTTCTGTTCGTATCTGTGCAAGACCGTCCAAGGGCGTTACCGTTATGAAAATCAAAGACGATAACAAGGTCGCTACGGTTGCTACTGTAATGCACGAGGATACAGAAGAAAACACAGAAGGAGCCGTCGCAGAAAATCCAACCGAAGAAACAGAAAAAGTTGAAGAGCCGAGTACCGAAACGCAAAGCGTTTCGAATGAAAAATGAATAGTGAATAATGAATAATTTTGGGAAAATCGCAAGCGATTTTTGAAAATATAAATATTACCTTGTAAGTCGCCCCTTGTGAGGGGAGATGTCAAAACCTTGGTTTTGACAGAGGGGTAGTTAACATATAAACAATTAAGGAAAAAAATGAAACGAATATTATCACTTATTCTTATTGTGCTGTTTGTTTTTTCGCTTTGTTCCTGTGGTAATAACAGCGAAGAAACAACAGCAACAGAAGAAACAAAAACAGAAATAAAAAATGAATATCCAAATCCGTCTGAAAAAACATGGGAGAAATCGGGAAATAATATCGGTGCAAGATATATTTTCTCTTTGAAAGAATTTACCGAAAAACTAAACTCGGCACTCAACAAAATGAACGGTGATGAAAAAGTCAAATTTGATTTTTCAAATTGGAAAATCTTGTCCGAAGGACTTACCGATGACAACGGCATTTTGTATGACTCGTACTACTACGAAACCGACACGATAGGATATACCTGTGCAGTCGAAAAGGACTCAAAAAAGGTAATGAATATCGGTTGCGGTTGTTCTTACGAAATGTTTACCGATACCGAAAACGATTATCAGTACAGCGTTTTGATTATGTCCGCGCTTATCGCTTGTGTTGCGGGCGGATATTCGGTTGACGATTTGGAATTTATGTATAACCTCTTTCTTGATGTAACTAACAACGAAACGGCAATTTATTTCAAAAACGGCGTTTACCTTGTAAACTACGATAACAAAGAGGATTCATCTGTACTGTTTATTGTTTCCTGTGCAGATGACAGTATCAAAACAAAATGGAATTTAGTTGACTATGAAAACTATCCGTCAACAATAAATAAATGAAAGAGGTAAATTATGTCGGAAATTTATATTCTCAGAGTTTTGTCGGGCGTCAGGTTCAAAAAACTCAACAATGCAATCAACAATGTTAAGGAAAAATCAGGAAAGAGCAAAATCGGGATTTTCTTCGATATGCTCAACTGCTCCATAAGATACGGAGCGGGCTACAACGACTATGATATTTTTCATTTCTACGATATCCCCGCAAAACTTCGCAAAACTTATGTTACGAGAATATTGAACAAAAAAATCATTATGAGATGCAACGACCAGTCCGTATCTGATGATTTGCATTTCAAGAGCCGTTTTAACCGCGCTTACGAAAAATATCTCGGCAGAGAGTGGTACGATGTTGAAAACGGTAACCTCGAAAAGTTCAAAGAATTTGTAGAGGGCAAAGAATATATTTTCTGTAAACCCGACGGACTTGACTCCGGCAGAGGTATCGAAAAGCTGAAAGTTTCCGACTTTGAATCTGTCGAAAAATTGTACGACTATTGTATCGAAAAGCAGTTCGGCGTTATCGAACAACTTTTGACTCAGCACCCGAAGATGGCTTTGCTTCATCCGGAATCAGTCAACTGTATCCGTATGCAAACTATCGTTGTAAACGGAAAACCGCATCTTGTCTACGCTGCCTGCAAAGCAGGAAACGGCGGTCATTTTGTCGACAACTTAGGCTTTGACGGTATCAACATTCCCGTTGATAAAGAAACAGGAAAGTTGACAAAAATCGGTCGTACCGAACACAGACAACTTTTCACAAAACATCCGAGAACAGGTATCGAATTCGAAGGCTTTGAAATTCCGTATTTCAAAGAAGCCGTTGAACTTTGCTTCAAGATTGCCCTCGAAACCCCGAGAGTAAACTTTGTCGGCTGGGATTGCTATATCGGCGAAAACGGCCCCGGCATTATCGAAGCAAACGACTACCCCGACTACTATTTCTGGCAGTTGCCCGAACTTACTCCCGACAGAAAGGGCATACTCCCGTATTTTGAAAAACTTTTCGGTCAGAAAATAACACCTTACAGAAAAATTAAGTAAGAGCGAGGTCATTATGGAGAAAAACAAAGTATCCGTTTTGGTTGCGGGACAGAGATTTACTCTTGTCACCGAAGAAAGCGATAAAAATGTAATGGATATTGCTGCGTCTGTCGATGCAAAAATCAATACTTTTATGGCAAGAATGAATATGTCAAGGGAAAAGTGTTCCGTTTTGGCGGCATTGGATTTTTGTGACGACGAGCGTAAAGCACGCAAAGCAATTAACGAAATAAAAGACCAGATAAAAGACTATATTACCGAGATATCAACACTTAAAGAAGAAAACGAAAAACTCAAAAAAGAGATAGAAAAATTAAACGACGAAAAGCAAAGACTCATTGACAGCAAAAAAGCAACTGTCATTACTTCAAAAGAAGCCTTGACAGAAAGCGTAACATCACAGGATGATTTGTCTTTTGATTTTCCGAATGAAATCAAGGTGGAAGTAGACGAAAAACCTACACAAGAAGCAGAAAAAAAGGTTGACAACACTCCGTCTTACTTTGGCGCACCGATAAAGAAACCGCGCCACGAACACAAGCACGAAAATCCGTACAAACAGCAGTTTGAAAAGAAACAATCCGAACAAAAAGGATATACACCGCAAAGACAGTACACACTTTTTGACAACGACAATGAATAATATCGAGATACTTTCTCCCTGCGGAGGAATGGACTCTGTAAAGGCGGCAGTACGCTGTGGCTGTGATGCAATCTATGTCGGATTAACATCTTTTTCCGCAAGAGCGAATGCGAAAAATTTCGATTTGGACGAACTCGAAAATTGTGTCAAATACTGCCATGAAAGAGATGTAAAAGTCTATTTGACAGTAAACACCCTTGTTTTTGATGATGAAATCGAAGAAGCATTGTCGCTTGTAAAAGAAGCGGCAAAGAGGGATATCGACGCAGTTATTGTCCAGGATATCGGACTTTCCTATCTTATCAAAAAAGCGATACCCGACCTGCCTTTGCACGGTTCAACACAGATGAGCGTTCATACACCATATGGCGCAAAAGCGCTTTTTGAAATGGGCTTTAAAAGAGTTGTTTTGGCAAGGGAACTTTCAAAAAAAGAGATAGAAGAAATCCACAGTTTTTGTCCCGAAATCGAACTCGAAGTTTTTGTTCACGGGGCGCTTTGTATGTCTATGTCGGGGCAATGCCTTTTTTCTGCTATGCTCGGACAAAGAAGTGCAAACCGCGGTATGTGTGCCCAGCCTTGTCGGCTTCCCTTTTACCTGTGCGACAGCAAAAACGCGCTGAGTCTAAAAGACAACAGTATCATAAATTACTTTGATGAACTCGATAGTATCGGCGTGACCAGTGCGAAAATCGAGGGCAGGATGAAACGCCCCGAATATGTCGCAACCGCAACAAAAGCCTGCTTTGAGCAAAAAACGTTCGGCTTTGTAACGGATAAAACAAAGCACGATTTATCGGCGGTTTTTGCCCGCTCGGGCTTTACAGACGGCTATTTTACAGGCCGTCGTGACAAAGAAATGTTCGGCATAAGACAAAAAGAAGATGTCATATCCGCCGACACAAAACTGCTAAAAGAAATAGAAAATTCCTACAAAGACGAAGTACAGAAAATCGAGATTGACTTCAACTTCTGTGTAAAACAAGGCGAAAAAGCAGAACTCACCGTTTCGGACGGTGTACATAATATTACTGTTTTCTCTGACGAAAAGGCAGAAAAAGCAGAGAAGGTTAGCCTGTCAAAAGAGCGTGCAGAAGAAAACCTCAAAAAAACCGGCGGTACTCCGTACAAAGTAAAGAATATTGAAATTACGATAGAAGACGGAATTGCGTTTCCGATTTCCGCTGTCAATAAATTGCGCAGAAATGCGCTTGAACAATTGTCGCAAGAACGACAAATTCATCATAATTACAAATTTGTCGACTACAATTTGCCGACAATAAATACTAAAAAGCAAACAAAAATTTCCCGTCGTGCCTGCACGAATGATATGAATATCCCGAAAAATTTTGCCGACTTTGAATATATCTTCATAAATCTTGACAATATTGATATAGACAAAGCAAAAACTTTAATAAACCTTGGGTATCATATAGGTGTAGAAATACCCCGTGCGATGTTCGGGCGGGAAAAAGAAATTATACAAAAGCTCAAAGAAGTACAAAACATCAATATAAAAGATGTTCTGTGCCATAATATTGCGTCTGTATATTTTGCAAAAGAGATGGGATTTACCGTTCACGCGGGCTTTTCGATGAATTTTACAAATTCGTTTTCCCTCTTGTGGGCAAAAGTTTACGGCATAAAAGACGCCGAACTCTCTTTGGAAATCGAGCAAAAAGACGCAGAAAAATTAGTAAAATTTATCCCGACAGGTCTAGTCACTTATGGCTATCTGCCCTTGATGCTTACGCGAAATTGCCCCGTAAAAGGTGCGGGCGGAAACTGTTCATCTTGCAAAAAGAGTGCTAAATTGCAAGATAGAAAGAATGAGCAATTCTCGGTATTTTGCCATGAAAACTATGTTGAAATACTAAATTGCGTACCGCTTATTTTGCCCGAAAAGATTTATAAATCACAAAACCCGAATTTCACAGTTTTTCACTTCACTGTTGAAAACTCTGTGGAAAATAAGGAAAAAACCCTTGAAAAATTAAGTCAAAATCTTAAATTTGAGCGTTTTACACATGGTTTGTATCTGCGGGGAGTTAAAGGATGTTAAAAATTTCACAATCTTTTAAAGAATTATTTTTAAGAAAAAAGCAAATTTCTTTACGGAAATTATAGAATTTTCGTACTTTCTTTTTGATAATTTTAATAAAGAAATATATCTTTTGTTTTGCAAGAAGATGTAAAAATTTGCAGGGAGTTTATATGAGTGAAATAAAAATCAAAAAACTAAATGAAAACGCAATTATCCCTACTCGCGCAACAAACGGCTCGGCGGGACTCGATTTGTATGCCTGTTTAGACAGCAGCGAAACCATTCTCCCGTCTGAAACAAAGCTCATAAAAACGGGAATAGCAATCAGCATTGAAAAAGACTTTGTCGCCTATGTCTATGCTCGCTCGGGGCTTGCAGTAAAAAAGGGAATTACCCTTGCAAACTGTGTCGGGGTAATTGACTCCGACTATCGCGGAGAAGTTTGCGTTGCACTTCATAACATTTCAAAAGAGGCGTATGAAGTAAAAAACGGCGAGCGAATTGCTCAACTTGTTATCCAAAAGGTCGAATACCCGACTATAATCGAAACCGAAAACCTTGACGAAACAAAAAGAGGTGAAGGCGGTTTCGGCTCAACGGGTTGATATAGAAAAGGACATATATTTTTATTGAAAACAATATGTATTTCGGTTATACTTTATTAAGATAAGGAAATACTCTTATAAGTGGAAAGGGGATTTTTTATGTTTACCAAAGATATCGGTATTGATTTAGGCACAGCGAACACCTTAGTCTATATGAAGGGCAAAGGTATTGTTATGCGCGAGCCAAGCGTGGTTGCCGTCGATGTTCGAAAAGATGTTGTCCTTGCAGTAGGACAGGAAGCAAAAGATATGATAGGCAGAACACCGGGCTCAATCGTTGCGATAAGACCGTTAAAAGACGGTGTTATTGCCGACTTTGAAATTACCGCTACGATGCTGAAATATTTTATCAAAACGGTGGTTAAATCGAATTTCCTTTCGCGCCCGAGAATTGTTATCTGTATTCCCTCGGGAGTTACCGAAGTTGAACGAAACGCCGTAGAAGACGCAGCACGCCAGGCAGGCGGAAAAGATGTTGAGCTTATCGAAGAGCCTATGGCGGCGGCTATCGGCGCGGGACTTCCCGTAAACGAGCCGACAGGCAGTATGGTTGTCGATATCGGCGGCGGTACAAGCGAAGTCGGTATAGTTTCTTTGGGCGATATAGTTGCGTCTTGTTCCGTCAGAGTTGCAGGCGATAAATTTGACGAGGCTATCATCACATATATCAAGAAAAAGTAT
The DNA here is from genome assembly GCA_018065465.1 of Candidatus Ruminococcus equi. GTDB lineage: Bacteria > Bacillota > Clostridia > Oscillospirales > Acutalibacteraceae > Ruminococcoides > Ruminococcoides equi. Next base: position 11,229 of record JAGHTC010000045.1, on the reverse strand, counting down.
AATCTTCTCATCGGCGAACGCACCGCAGAAGATATTAAAATAGCAATAGGCTCGGCATATCCGTATGAAAACGAAGGCGATATGACCGTAAAAGGACGAAACCTTGTAGACGGCTTGCCGAAAAATATTCGCATTACTGCCGCTGAAGTCAGAGAAGCACTAAAAGACCCGCTTGCTATAATAATTGACGCGATTTTATCAACTTTGGAGAAATCTCCGCCCGAACTTTCGGCAGATATTATCGACCACGGAATTATGCTCACAGGCGGCGGCGCGTTGCTCAAAGGACTTGATTTGCTGATAAGCGAGCAGACGGGTATGCCTGTTTATGTTGCCCAAAGACCGCTTGACTGTGTAGTTGACGGTACGGGTATCAAATTAGATCCTAACTATGATAGGGACTCAAAAAAGAAGTAAATTTTTGAAAATTTGATGGGTTAAGAATTTAGCCTGTCAATTTTCAATTTTTGATAATAAAAGAAAGTAAAAGGAGGATAAAATGAAAGAATTTTTGAAGTCTAATTCAGTAAAAGTTCTTGTCTGCATAATCTTTGTTTTGATTATGGTTTTTGTGTTTACTCACAATGTGCAGAACAACTTTTTATCCTCGTCACTTTCGTCACTTACATACGGACTGTCAAAGGTGACGGCTGTTTCTACCGACAACGAAGCACAAAAGCCGTACAGCGAACTTCAAAGAGAAAACGAAAACTTAAAAAAAGAGAATGCCGACCTGCGTGCTAAACTTGTCGATTACTATAGTGCAAAAGAAGAAAACGCAAGGCTGTGGAAATTTTACAACCTGAAAAAAGAAAATCCCGAGTACACCCTTGTTCCCGCAATGGTTTTGCGCAGGGACGCGAACGACGATTTCTCATCATTTACACTTGACAAGGGAAGTTCATCTTCCGTCAAGGTAAACGACCCTGTTGTTACCGAAAACGGAGTAATAGGCAGAGTATCCGAAGTAGATAACAATACCTGCAAAGTCGTAACGATTTTGTCCCCGCAAACGAGTATCGGCTGTATCGACAAAAAAAGCAAAGACACGGGAATAGTATCGGGTAACGCAAATTACTCTAACGATAACCTTACAACTTTTGCAAAGTTAAGCAGTGATAACAAAGTCAAAGAGGGCGACATAATAACAACAACGGGTATCAGCGGACTTTATCCGAAAGATTTGATTATCGGCGAAGTTGAAGAGATTTGCTACGACAATTTTGATACATCATTTTATGCCGTCGTAAGACCTTATGACGATATCAAGACAATAACCTGTGTTGCCGTTATTACTGAGTTCACAGGTCAGGGCGAAATACTCAAAAGCGGTGACTGATATGGGTAAGACTAATTCTTTTTTCAGATATCTTGCTTATGCGGTAGAAATAATTTTGCTTTTTGTATTAGAAACAACGCCGAATTTATTGCCCGAAATTTTTAACGCAAAACCGTGCTTTTTGCTTGCTCTTGCTATTTCGATTTCGGTTTATGAAAGAGAAATTCCGTCTATGATTTTCGGGCTTGTGTGCGGACTTTTGCTTGATTATTCCTACTGCGGAACAGTCGGCACATTTACCTTTGCATTGACAATTATCTGCTTTATTCTCGGCTACTGTGCAAACAATATTTTTTCCGCTAATTTTTGGGGAGTTATTCTTTGCTCGTTCGTTGTGATTTCTCTTGTGTTATTTTTGCAGTTTGTTTTTTCCTATCTTTTGCCGATAGGAACAAACGCGTGGCTGTTTTTCAGAAACAACTATATTTCCCGAATAATTTTGACTTTTATTTTTGCGCCGTTGTTTTATTTTCTTAACAAGTTTATTTATTCAAGACTTTCAAGCGCAGGAAACTGATTTATACAAAACGAAAAGAGGTGAGTATTACAGATGAAAGATAACAGCAAAGCGCGTATCATAATCTGTCTTGTACTCGCCTTTTTAATTTTCACTCTTTTTGTCGCTAGGCTTTTTTCGTGGCAGATTATACAGAGTGACGAATACAAAAAACTTTCCGCCCAAGCGGCGTCATATGAAGAAAATTTTGAAGCCACAAGAGGCGAAATTCTTGATGTAAACGGAAAACCTCTTTCCGTGAATAAAACCGCGTACAACATAGTAATAAATAAAATTTACCTAAAAGACGGAGAAACAAATTCGGTAATTTTGTCACTCATAAAACTGATAAACGTTTGCGACGCAAAGTGGATTGATGCTTTGCCGATAAAGCTTACCGACAGCGGTTATGAATTTGATACCGACTATGAAAGCGACCTTGAGTATATCCAATCACAGAGTATGTTAAACGATGAAAACTTAACTTCTCCCGATACTGTAATTGAAAAACTTGCAGAAAGATATGACGCGAAAAACATCGAAACAGAAGCGGAAAAAAGAGATGTAATTTCCGTTCGGTATAATATGGAGAAGAAGGGTTTTTCATATTCGATATCGTATGTTTTTGCATCAAAAATAGATGAAAAAACAGTTGCGATTATCAGCGAACGAACACAGGAAATTCCTGCTGTTGAAATACGAACAACCAACGAAAGAGAAATAAAAAACGGTACTCTTATCCCGCATATTCTCGGCGTAGTCGGAGCAATGAGCGAAGAAGACTACGAAACACACAAAGACGAGGGATATTCTCTCGATGACGAAATCGGAAAGTTCGGTATAGAAGAAGCCTTTGAAAGTGAATTAAAAGGCAAAGCGGGAACAAAACTTATAACCAAAGACGAAAACGGAAACATAGTAAACGAAACGAATACGGTTGAAGCAAAACCCGGCAACACCGTTTACCTTACAATAGATTCAAACATACAGGAAGTTGCAAATTACTCTCTGGAAAGAAATGTAAAACTTGCCCGTGAAGAAGGCGAAAGAGAAGTAAAAGCAGCCAAGGCAAATAACAAAAAGCAGACGGATAAATTAGGAGAAGACTGCTACTGCGGCGGTGCTGTTATGTTATCGCTCAAGGACTTTTCCGTTATGGCGGCGGCGTCCTGTCCGAACTACGATATATCAAAATACTACGACCCCGATTACAGCGAGTATCTTTTTACAGATGAACACGCGCCGATGTACAGCCGTGCTTTTTTGGGAGCATTTGCCCCCGGTTCTTCGTTCAAGCCCTGCGTAGCCCTTGCCGCTTTGCAAGAGGGTATTATTACCGAGAACACCGAAATCACCTGCACACAACACTATGATTACTACAAAAATTATGTAGTAAACTGTATGGGAAATCACGGCACAATTGCTCTTAGAAAAGCAATTGAGCGGTCGTGCAACTATTACTTTGCCGAGGTCGGCAGAAGAACAGGTATCAACACGATGTATCTCTATGCCGAGAAATTCGGCCTTGGTGTAAAAACAGGACTCGAAGTTGACGAAAATGTCGGCGTGCTTGCAGGCAGAGATTCAACCACCTGGTACGAGGGCAACACCGTGCAGGCGGCAATAGGTCAGTCTGACAACACCTTTACCACCGTTCAACTTGCTACCTATGTTGCAACTATTGCAAACAACGGAATTCGATACAAAACTCATTTGGTACGCAAAATTACCGACTACGAAAGAGAAAATACTATTCTTTACAATGACCCCGAAAAGCCCGTAGTTATGGCGGACGCAGAAATCAGCAAAGACAATCTGCAAATAGTAAAAGAAGGTATGCGACAGGTTGTAACAGCGGGTACAGCCGAAGCAACAGCAGGAAAATATCCGATAAAACTTGCAGCAAAAACAGGTACCGCGGAAAACGCAGGAAGTGACCATGTTACGGTTATCTGTTTTGGACCGTATGAAGACCCTGAAGTAGCCGTAGCGGTAGTAGTAGAACACGGCTCGATAAGTAAGTTTGCAATTAACACAGCCCTTGATATGCTCGATGCATATTTTTACTCAAAAACCGTTGACGAAGTAAAGAAATCTCCACGCGGTGGGTAAGAATTTCGTCGAATTTCGTCTTATATATCAGTATTTTATTAAAAGTTACTAAAAAATCTTTGTATATTTTTACGAAAAGAGCAGTGATTTTTCATTGCTCTTTTGTTATGTTTGTGGTAGAATGTAAACGAGGTATTTTTATGAGTCAGGTTATTGTTATTGCTTCCGGAAAAGGCGGTACGGGCAAAACCACGGTTTGTGCCTCGCTTGCCGTTTCCCTTGCTAATAAAAATAAAAAAGTTCTTGTAGTTGACTGCGACAGCGGTATGCGCGGAGTTGACCTTATGCTCGGTGTTGATAACCGACTGGTCTATGATATGTCCGATATCGTTTGCGGTAACTGCGATATTAATTCCGCCGTATATCAGGTAAGGGATTTACCGCTGTATGTTATCGCCGCTCCGATTTCCGCCGATGACGAAATTGCGAAAAAAGTTTTCAAGCAGTTTATTGACAAACTAAAAGGCAACTACGACTATGTTCTTATTGATTCCCCTGCGGGAACGGGTACCGGCTTTGATATTGCAAGTTACGCTTGTGACCGTGCGATTATCGTTGTAAACGCCGAGCCGATTTCCATTCGCGGAGGACAAACCATAAGGCGAAAACTCCTTGATTTGGGAATTGAGGACATCAGACTTCTCATCAACCGCTTTGACAAAGAACGCTTTTATATGATGGGAATGTACGCTGACCTTGACGAAGTAATTGATGCCGTAGGATGCAGACTTATCGGTGTTATTCCCGAAGATGACCGTATCAACGCTTTGTCTCAAAGAGGATATATCGGTCTTCATTGGTCGCCGTGCGAGGTCATTTTTGACAGCATTGTCTGTCGTGTTGAGGGTTATGACGCACCTTTGCTCATTGAGTAAGGTCTTTTAATATTATTTTGGATTTTTTGAAAATGGAGGTAGTGTATGAACATCGCTCTTATTGCACATGACGAGAAAAAAGAACTGATGGTGCAATTTTGTATTGCTTACTGCGGAATTTTAAGCAGAAACAAAATCTGTGCTACCGGTACAACGGGTAAGATGGTTTCCGAAGCAACAGGACTTGACATTCAAAAGTTCCTCGGCGGCTCACAGGGTGGCGACCAGCAGATTGCCGCACGCATTGCTTGCAACGAGATTGATATGCTTATCTTTTTCAGAGACCCCTTAACTCCGAAACCCCACGAGCCCAACGATATGAACCTTCTGCGCCTTTGCGATATGCACAACATTCCCGTTGCCACAAATATCGCGACAGCCGAGGTACTTATCCACGGTCTTGAACGCGGTGACCTCGATTGGAGAAATATCTTAAAATGAAAAACAAACTTCCGAAGTTTTTAGAGATTTCTGGTATCATTCTCGCAATAGCGGTTATTGCGGTTTTTGTTACCCTCGCCGTAAAAGAACTTATTCTTTACGCCGTTTGTGTTTTGATACTCGGCTTTATGGGTGTTGTTATTTTCTTCGCGGTGGCGCAGGTGCTTTATTCCATATCTAATATTGAATTGGATGTAAACGAAATTGCACAGCGTGTTTCCCTCATTGAAGAAAGAAACCGCGAGGTTATGCAAAAAGAACTTTTTGCAGGCAAACCTTCTAAACCCACACAGCAAAGAAAGCAAGCAGTAAAACAAACTGCAGTGCCGAAAGCAAATCCGCAGGGACCGAAAGCGTCCTGTATGAAATGCGGATATTCCGCACCTTTTTCGGGTAACAATATCTGTCCGAAATGCGGCAACCACTCTTTCTATTTGAATGATTAAACTTTATTTTTCAGCCTCCTTTTCGGAGGCTGATTTTGTTTTTCTAAAAGCTGAATTATAGTTAGGAGTTTTTATAATTGATAATTGATAATTGAAAATTGATAATTTAGGGAAAATCGCAAAGCGATTTACGATTTATAATTTTTTCTTAATACTTAAAACTTAAAACTAAACACAAAAAACTTGTATAGACTACCCCTCTGTCGTGCTTTGCACGACATCTCCCCTAACAAGGGGCGACTGATAGGTTGTTTGATTTGTATTTTCTACCCCTTTGAAAAACCTATCGGCTTGCCTCCTCCCCTTGCAAGGAGAGAGTAATCGGTTAAATTTTTATATTAAAGGTCTTTATTCTCACAAAAGTTTGTGGTACAATATACTATTATGATGTAAAACACCGAAAGGATGAAATAAATGGCTCTTATCACAAAGCGTATCAAAGGAACACAGGATGTTCTGCCAAAGGAAAGTTACCGCTGGCAGTTTATCAAAAAAGTCCTGTCCGATGAGGCAAAAAATTTCGGATATAAAGAAATCCGCACTCCTGTTTTTGAAAACACAAAACTTTTTGAACGCGGAGTCGGCGAAACCACAGATGTAGTTCAAAAAGAAATGTACACTTTCGAAACAAAAGGCGGGGATATGATTACCTTACGCCCCGAAGGTACGGCAGGTACAGCCCGTGCTGTTTTGGAAAACGCACTTCCTAACGAAGGTTTGCCGATAAAAGCGTACTACTTTCTTTCGTGCTACCGCTACGAAAAACCCCAGTCGGGAAGACTTCGCGAATTTCATCAGTTCGGCGTGGAGTGTTTCGGCGCTGAGAACCCCGCAGCCGATGCCGAAGTAATCTCTATGCTTTGTTCTATCTTTGAGCGTTTGGGTGTAAAGAATCTTTCTCTTGAAATCAACTCGATAGGCTGTAAAGAATGTCGAAAAAATTACCACGAGGCGTTGAAAGTTTATTTTGAAAAATACAAAGACGAATTGTGCGAAACCTGTCTTTCAAGGCTTTCCCGAAACCCGATGAGAATTCTCGATTGCAAGTCGCCGATTTGTAAAAAAATAGCCGAAGGCGCACCGAAGATAATTGATTTTCTCTGTGATGACTGCAAAGAGCATTTTGAAAAAGTCAAAACCTATCTTGATACGAACGGCATAAATTATACCGTAAATCCGAATATCGTTCGCGGACTTGATTATTATTCAAAAACCGTTTTCGAATTTGTGTCAACCGATTTAGGCGCACAAAGTACAGTTTGCGGCGGCGGAAGATACGACGGACTTATCGAAGAACTCGGCGGACAGCCGTTGCCCTCTTTGGGTTTCGGTCTCGGACTCGAAAGACTTTTGCTTTTGCTCGATGCCCAGAATATCGAAATCGAAAAACCCGCGCCCTGCGAAATTTACTTTGCGTCAATGGGTGACGATGCAAACAAAAAGGCATTTGAGCTTGCAAGCGTTTTGCGTACAGCGGGCGTGTTCACAGAATTTGACATAGTGGGCAGAGGACTTCGCCCCCAGATGAAATATGCCGACAAAATCGGTGCAAAATACAGTATCGTTATCGGTGATGACGAACTTCAAAAGAACAAAGCCGAAATAAAGAATATGTCAAACGGCAATAAATACGAAATCACTCTTGATAAAGAAAAAATCATAAGTGACTTTTTACAGATAAAAATTAAAGACGAATTACCGTCTTTGGAGGTACAGTAATGGCTGAATTTATGACAGGACTCAAGCGCACACACTACTGTGGTGACTTGCGTATTGAAGATGTGGGAAAAGAAGTAACCGTCTGCGGATGGGTACAGCGTCAGCGTGACTTGGGACAACTTATTTTTATCGACCTGCGTGACAGAAGCGGTATCGTTCAACTTGCTTTCAACGATAATACCGACAAAGAGATTTTCGAAAAAGCGTTTTCCGCCCGTTGTGAATTCGTTCTCTGTGCAAAAGGCATTGTAAAAGAAAGAAGCGCAAAGACCGACAAAATAGCAACAGGCGATATCGAGATAGAAGTAAACGATTTACGAGTTCTCTCAAAGGCACAGACACCGCCTTTTGAAATCGTAGACGACTGCAAAACCGCCGAGGATATCAGACTGAAATACAGATATCTTGACTTGCGCCGTGCTCCTTTGCAAAACAATATTATGCTCCGTTCACGCCTTGCAAAATGTGCGAGGGACTATTTTGCTGAAAACGGTTTTATTGAAATCGAAACCCCGATGATGATAAAATCCACCCCCGAGGGTGCAAGAGACTATTTGGTACCCTCAAGAATACATCAGGGCAAATTCTATGCCCTGCCCCAGTCTCCGCAGATTTACAAACAACTTTTAATGCTCTCGGGATTTGACAGATATATTCAGCTTGCAAGATGTTTTAGAGATGAAGACTTGCGTGCTGACCGTCAGCCGGAATTTACACAGATTGATATGGAACTTTCTTTCGTTGATGTTGAAGATATTATGGAAATCAACGAGGGACTTTTCAAAAGAATTTTCAAAGAAATCCTTAATAAAGAACTTACAACTCCCTTTGAAAGAATGACATATAATGACGCTATGAACCGCTTTGGCTCGGATAAACCCGACACCCGTTTCGGTATGGAGATAACAGACCTCTCCGAAAAGGTAAAAGATGTTGACTTTATGGTATTCAAAGGTGCTATTGAAAACGGCGGTTCCGTTCGTGCGATTGTTGCGAAAAATGCAGCGTCAACTATCTCCCGCAAAGAGGTTGACAAACTGACCGAATTTGTCAAGGGAATAGGTGCAAAAGGCCTTGCCTATGTAAGATGGGTAGAAGATACTCCGTCTTGTTCATTTGCAAAATTCTTAAAAGACGGCGAACTTAACAGTATCCTTGATTTTGTCGGCGCAGAAAAAGGCGATGTTGTCTTTATCGTAGCGGACAAAGACAGAGTAACTTTGCCGACCTTGGGCGCGTTGCGTCTTGAAGTTGCAAAGAAACTTGACATCATTCCGCAGGATGAATTTAAGTTTGTATGGATAGTAGATTTTCCGTTCTTCGAGTTTGACGATGAATCGGGCGAATGGGTAGCAATGCACCATCCTTTCACAATGCCGAAAGAAGAATGTTTGCAGTACCTCGAAACAAACCCCGAAAAGGTTATCGCAAAAGCGTACGACCTGACACTAAACGGAACAGAACTTAGTTCCGGCAGCATTCGTATTACTGACTACGAATTACAGCAAAAGATGTTCAAAGCCTTAAAACTTACCGATGAAGAAATAGAAGCAAAATTCGGCTTCCTTGTTGAAGCGTATAAATACGGTGCTCCCCCTCACGGTGGAATGGGTATCGGCCTTGACAGAATTGCCATGCTTTTGTGTGGTGCTTCGTCTTTGCGTGATGTTACCGCTTTCCCGAAGGTCCAAAACGCAAGCGAACTCATGAGCGATTGCCCGTCAGTTGTTGATAAGGATAGTCTTGATGTGCTTGGTATAGCAATAAAAGAAAACGAGTAGCACTTATTGAGTGAGGAGAGAGGAGTGAGGAGAGAGGAGTTATGGAAAAAGAAAACACCGTTGCTTTTAAGAGTAAAAAGTTTGCAATTAGAATTGTAAATCTTTACAAATACCTATATAACGAAAAGAAGGAATTTGTCCTCTCAAAACAACTGCTCAAAAGCGGTACAAGCATAGGAGCAAATATTGCGGAAAGCGAATGTGCAATCAGCAAAAAAGATTTTCTCTCTAAAATTTATATTTCTTTTAAGGAAGCAAATGAAACTTTGTATTGGATAGACTTGCTTTACGAAACGGAATACTTGACCGAAAAAGAATATATTTCCGTAAAAAGTGATTGCGAAGAAATTAAAAAAATGTTGTCTTCTACTACGAAAACACTTAAGAAAATATAATTATAATTCCAAAAATCGCTTTGCGATTTTCCCGAAACTCCTAACTCCTAACTTCTCACTCCTAACAAAAAACGCTGTGATGAATTTCATCACAGCGTTTAATATTGCAAAATTTTTTATTTTTCAGCCTCAACTTCGATACGGAAGTATTCGTCGCCTGTGTTGCAGTTTTTGTAGATAACTGTCATTTTGCCGACAGGCTTATCGGTGTTCATCTGATATTTGATAGCGGCTTTGCCTGCTTCTTCAGCCTCTTTTTTGAGGTCTTCGATGTTAGCTTTGTCAAAACCTTCGGGCATAATACCTACGATGTATTCGGTTCCTTCCGGATTTAAGTATGAATACTGACCGTAAGTTTTGATTTTTTCTTCAGCCTCGTCCTTTACTTTTACATTGTAGTCGGAGAGGAACTTTTTATAGTTTTCATCAGAAAATTGATATGTAATATTGCCGTTATCCTCAGTTTTGACATCTTCGGCATAAGGCTTTACATAGTCATCAACATATTTTGAGTTAACAGTAGTTTTTACGGTACCTTTATTTTCACCGCAAGAACACAGCAAAGCACAAACAAGTGCCAAAACTGCGACAAGTGCTAAAATTCTTTTCATAAATCTTACCTCCAAAAGCATATTGTAGTAATTATAGCAAATAAGAACGGAAAAATCAATAAAGAGAAGATTTATTTTTTCTCAATCAAAATTTTGGTAATTCTTCTGTCTTCGGTTTCGATAGCCTTGATAACAAGGGTGTCGGTTTCGACAACGGGATGTTCTTCGTCGGACGGGACTCTGCCGAGTTTGTCGAGCATATAGCCCGCAATGGTTTCGCTGTCGTTGTCGGAGAGTTCTTCGCCGATAAGATTTTCAACATCGTCGACAGGTGTACTTCCGTCAACGGTGAATTTCGTATCGGAGATTTTCTTCATTTCTTCGTCTTCGTTGTCATATTCGTCCTGAATATTTCCGAGGATATCTTCAATCAAATCTTCGAGGGTGATAAGTCCCTCCGTTCCGCCGTATTCGTCAACGACAATCGCAATCTGAATTTTCTGTTTATTCATCTGTGCAAAAAGACTACGGCAGTTTTTGGTCCTCGGAACAAAAAGAACTTTTCTTACTATATCGGACAAAGCAAAGTCATCGGGTACTTCGCTTACTACAAATTTGAGTAAATCTTTGACATACAAAGCGCCGATAATATTGTCGATATCTTCGTGATAAACGGGAATTCGCGAATGCCCTGATGAAATAGCGGTTTTGACTGCTTCTTCGATATCTGCGGTATCTTCAACCGCGGTCATATCTCTGCGGTGAGTCATAATCTCGTATGCAACGGTATCGTCAAAATCAAAGACGTTTTCGATAATGCTTTTTGTGTCGTCTTCGATAAGACCTTTTTCCTGTCCTTCTTCAACAAGGGACATTATTTCTTCTTCGGTTTCGAGTTGTTCCTGCTCGCTGTTTTTCGCACCGAAAAGTTTTTCCATAAAAGTTAAGGGTTTGTTTTTACCTGAGCCTACTGACGAATCGTCAGCCATTTTTCTCCTCCTTTCCGTAAGACCAATCATAACACTAAAATTTTATATCAAAATTACCAAAAACGCAAATTAAATACTGATGAAC
>JAGHTC010000054.1 GCA_018065465.1 Candidatus Ruminococcus equi | reverse complement strand
TATAATGACAATAGAGAATTATAATTAGAAGTGTATCCTTTTTATTCTTTAAATTTTTTGGATTTGGGGGTGTTGCTTTGGGCTTTGCAAAGAAAATATTCGCTTTTTTCCTTGTCTTTTCTGTGCTGTTTACTTCGATTGCGGTTGTCTGTACCGCTATCGGTGTCGAGGATAAGTCCCTCTCGCTTGAAGATGAAACTATCGCTCCCTATATAAATGAAAACAACAACACCGACCTCTCCCCGATATCTGCACAAGAGTATTCCGCAAGGCTACTCCCTCCGAAATATTCCAACGAATACTACTATTCCGATAAAAACATTTTCTACAAATTCGGCTGGGGTATGCCCAACTGCACCTGCTACGCCTACGGCAGAGCCTACGAGATTTTGGGCAAAGAACCCGACTTGTGCATATACAGTGCCTATCTTTGGTACGACTATAATAAGGAAAACGGCTACTACGCCTACGGTCAAACACCGAAACTCGGTGCTATTGCCTGCTGGGTGTATTCGTCGGGTACATCGGGACATGTTGCCGTAGTCGAGAAGATAAGCAAAACTCAAGTCACTTTTTCAAATTCCGCCTACGGCGGTGATGAGTTTTATACAACAACAGCACCGATAGATGACCCAAGTAATGGCAACGACTACTGGCATTTTCAAGGATATATCTATATCGGAGAGTATCAGTCAAAAGATAAGGACGAAGAGCCACAGGGCGACATTTACCGCATAACATCCGACAACGGAGTAAATCTGCGCTCGGGCGCAGGGACAAGCCATTCTGTTTTAGGCGGTATTCCCTACGGCAAAGAACTTGTCGTTACAAAAACCGCAAAGGCAGACGGCTACAACTGGGGCTATACAACATACAACGGTGTAAGCGGTTGGTTTGTAATCGACTTTGCAAAACTGATTTACGAAAAAGAGAAAACGCCCGAATATATCCTCGGTGATGTTGACGGCGACAAAGCACTTACCGTTATTGATGCAACGATAATCCAAAAGGTGGTTGCAAAATTAGTCACACCGACACAGCAGATTCTAAAAGCAGGCGACTATGACGGCGACTCGGATATAACTATCCTGGATGCCGTGAAAATTCAGCGGGATATCGCATACGGAAAAACCTGATATTGACAATAATTTTCTTTTTTCATATACTTACTTTTTTACGACAAAAGACCTTAACCGATTTGTTCGGTTAAGGCCTTTTTCGTATTGTAATTAATTTTTTAGAAATCGGGGTTAAATTCTTGTTCCTCTTCATAAGGATTCGGGATGATTCCTGCAAGGATTTTCTGTATCATTGTGGCATCAACTACCGTTACAGCCTTGTCCCCGTCCATATCGGCAACACGAGTTTGCTCTTTGTCAAGAGTGCGTATTTGTGCGAGGGCTGCCTGGATATATGTTGCATCTATGATAGTAAGTTCTCCGTCTTTGTCAACATCACCCATTTTCAGGGCTTCGCGGGCAACAGCCTTGATGACAAATGTACTTCCGATATCATCGTCAAGATTTTCTTTGTAGAAATCAAGAAGTTCGTACGCATAGTCTTCCATACCGATAATGTAGCAGTCACCCTTCTTGGTCTTTGGAGTGAAAAGACGCACGCCCGAAGAATTGAGCCATTCGTCACAGCCGATAGAAATATCGGTGTAATTGTCGTCTTGGTCTTTTTCTCTGACAAGTTCAACGCCGATAGCACTTTTGCCGACGCCGACTTTGAAATCGTCTACATCAATACAGTGATAACCCGAGTAGGTTATAGTACCGGAGGACAGTTTAGTCCATTCTTGCTTGTCGGTTATCGGAACATTCTCTTTGTCAAGAGGAATGTAGTAGATGTTGTAGGTTGAGCCGATAGACTGGGACTCAAATTTTACCTTATCGACTGTGTTGTGTTTGCTGTCATAGTCAAAAACGCTGACATAGGTGATTTCGTCGAAGAAAGGCTTTTGAAGTCTTTCGTTTTCTATATTGTTGATGTATGAAAATTCGTAGGTAGCACCGTCAACTTCGTTTTGATACATTTTGACTCTGTCGTCGGGCTTTTCGTAACTTGAAATAGCGTAACTTGAACCGAAACGCTTGTCAAAAATGTAGAGGTCTTCGTAAGAAATCCAGAAGTAACCGTTTTTGCCCCACATATCAGACCAACTGTTTTTACACAGGAAAGCACCGTTGTTTTTCGGTTGAGCGGTCTTCAGGAAATTGTCCTTACTGTAGTTGTCGTCCCAGCCGACTACCGAAACGGCGTGGCCGAGGAGTTTGCTCGTTTCTATACCGGGAACATTACAGTAGAATGCAGATGTATCGTAGTTGAGGTATTGGTTATCTGCGTGGTAGTTACCGACTATCGCACCATAGTTGTATATAGCGGTCTTTATTGTTTCAATATCATTTTGCTTGAGATAGATTATCGAGTCGGCAAGAAAGATACTGTGGCTTGTCTTGTCGTATGCTTCATACTGCGACCTGTCGATATTGTACGGAAATTCGCTCTCAGGTCTTACGCCTGACCACGATGTGAGATATCCCATCGAGATGTAAGCGTAACCGCCGTCGTTGTATTCACGCTGCCAGCCTGTGCCGTCTTTCTTTTTAATACCAAAGTAGTTCATATGCATAGGGGAAAGTATCGGTGTGTTTTCTTTATTTTTGAGCAGGAATGTCTCAAAAGTAGCGGAAGAGCTGTAAGCCCAACAGGTGTTGTAAAGCTGCATCCTTACGGGAGTAGTATAGCCTAAGTCAAGCGAGCTGTAAGATGAGGGAAGAGAAGACTCGGGCTCGAGTTTTGTTCCTACTGTGTTGTAGTCAGCACTTATTACGGCAGTAGAGTCGTTTTTAAGACTCAATGAAGCGTTGTCGATTTCCGCCGCTCCCGCGATAACGGGAACTGATAAAACAAAAGCGACCACAAGCAGTACACAGATGATTTTATAACGAATTTTCATAAGCATTACCTCAAAATCAGTGTAGTTTATTTGAGCAAAGTTCCGATATTTTCGGAGCAGGAAAGTTTAGCAAGATATCTTTGCAGATGAGTAACATCCAAAATGTTTACTTTTTCATCTTGGTTTGCATCGGCACAAAGAGTTTGGTTATCAGTCGGATTGTTTGCGATTTTTGCGAGAATTTGTTGAATAAAGGTTGCATCCTCAATGGTAATTTCGCTGTTGAAGTTAGAGTCACCGCAAAGGAAAGTCTCTTTTGTCAAAGCCTTGATGTCAAAACTTGCGGCATCGACATTTGAATACCAATTACACAAATCCGTTAAAACGGAACGGGAGAGAACATAGCATTCGCCTTTTTTTGCGCTTGATTTATAGAAAGGACTTCCGTCTGAATAGTCAATGTCGTACGAAAAGCCTACACCGTGATTTCCCGCAAGTTCAATGCCGATACAACCTCTGCCGTTTTTAGTAGTGAAATAGTCTTTCGAGTTAAAGTTTACATCTATGCTGTGATGTCCGCTGTACTCGAGTGTTCCGCTTGCAATCAAAGTCCATTTTGCTTTTGATTTATATGGTTCATTTGGCGAGGGATTTATCGGAATGTAGTAGATTTTGTAGGATTGTCCCTGTGCGGTAGATTCAAAGTTGATTTTTTCGATAGTTGTAAAGTTATCTTTAAAATCAAAGACACTGATATAATCTGCGGTATTACTTGAGCCTGTGGTAAAATCTTCGATTGAAGCACCGTCATGGGAGTAGAGTTTTTCACTGTCGTTGATTGTATGGTATGTGTCGATAGAATAAGTGTTTCCGTAATCTTTCGTAAAGAGAGATTTGTCTTCGTAGGAAATGTAGAAAAGACCGTTATAGCCTGTCTCTGTACCCCAACTGTTTTTACACAGCCAAGCACCGTCATTTTGCGGTTTTGTACTTGCTACAAAATTCGATTTAGAGTGGTTGTCATCCCAACCTACGATTTGTATTCCGTGGCCTGATGCTGTCAAGACATTAAAGTCGGGACAGTAGTATTCTTTTCTGTTTATATCAAAGTATTTCCAATATACACCGAAAGCGGCAGTAACACTGCCGTATTCTTTAATGGCATTTTTAACATTCTCTATGGATTCTTTGTTGTTTGGTTGTGCATCAATATATACTACTTTGTCAGCACCGTAAAGGGGAGTTGCTTTTTTATAGGCTTCTGTATCGGGTGTGGAAGTGTTATTAAACGGCATATCGGATTCAAGCACAGCACCCGAATATGTAGTCAGATAAGCGAGAGCGGGAACATGGTTTCCGCCACCGTGGAAATATTCATTTTGAAATCCCGAAGAGCCACTTCGCGGGTCAGCAAAATAACTCATATGCATCGGGGAAAACTGTTTGCTTATTCCGTCTTTGAGCAAAGTGCTTTCAAGCGAAGCAAGTGCGGAAAAAGCCCAGCAGGTACCGGAATTTTTCTGGTCTCTTACATCGGAGATGTAGGGTGAAGTGTAAGAAGATTCAAGTGAAGAGGTAACAGGGAAAATCGTACCGTTTTGTGCTTCGTCGGTGACGATTACATCAAGTCCTGTATTGCTTTTGTAGATAACAGGTTTATCTAATTTGTTATTCTCCTGCGAGATAGCCTGCGCGGACGAAGGCAGTGCCGTTGCGGTAATGATTAGTGCAAATGCACATATAATACAAAAGAATTTAGTAAATTTTCCCATATAATCTCCCCTTCCATTTTTAGTCATAATAATTATACCATACATTTATATGAATGTAAACCGCTATTTTGTAAATAATAATAACAATTTTATATGAATTCTGCCCTGTTCGGCAGGCGGATTTACAGAAAAATTTCGGTGATATTTATGCAGTTACGGACAGATTTAGCCCTCGAAGAAAGAGAGCGCTACGGCGAAGATATCAAAGGGGTTGTCTATTCAAAAGAAGAAAAAGAAGGACTGGAGATTGAAAAACTCGTGATAAAATCCGAGCGTGCGGGACAACTTATCCACAAGCAAAAGGGAACATATATCACGGTGGAACTTCCTTCCCTTACGGATAATTTTCGCGATACCGACAAACGACTTGTCGCTATCGGTGACGAGATAAAAAAACTTTTGCCCGTACACGGTCCCGTGCTTGTCGCAGGGCTCGGAAATATGGAGATAACTCCAGATGCCCTGGGACCGAAAGCGGCGAAGGGAGTTTTGGCAACACGGCATATTACAGAAGAAATCGCGCGCAGTACGGGACTTGAAAATCTGCGCACGGTTGCTGTTATTTCCACGGGAGTAACGGGACAGACGGGAGTCGAAACAGGGGAGCATATTTTGAGCATCATAAAGAGGATAAAGCCGTCTGCTCTTATTGTTATCGACGCTTTGGCTTCTTTGAATCTTTCTCGGCTCGGTTGTACTTTGCAGATATCCGACACGGGAATTTCGCCCGGTGCGGGGGTAGGAAATCACCGCACCGAAATCAACGAAAAAACTATGGGCGTTCCCGTAATTTCGATAGGCGTTCCCACCGTTGTCGACGCCGTAACCCTTGCAAGCAATCTTTTGAATATCGACGACGAAAAAACACAGCGTGAACTAATTTCACAGGTATCTCCGAAAGGGCGGGCGATGGTCGTAACTCCGAAAGAAATCGACCTTCTTGTCGACAGGGCGGCAAAACTCATTTCCCTTGCCGTAAATTTCGCTTTACAGCCCGATTTTGAACTTTGCGACCTTATATCTCTTTTGTAGCATTGCATACAAGAGTGCTTGCCCGCATAAATATTTACGGGTAGGTGGAATTATGAAAAAGAATATATTGAAAAAAATATTGTCGCTGATACTTGCAACAATTATCGTTTGTGTGTCGTGCGGGTTTGTTGTCGTCAGGGCAAAAAACGCTTTTAATTTTTCCGATATAATGCTGATGAGCATGAAAATCGCTATGCCAAACGGCAGTACAAATATGCAAAGCACCGAAGAGCCGAAAAGCGAAAAGGTCGAAAAACCGCTCGGAAACATTGAAAGTGAAGAAGAAACCGCCAACAAAACTTCTCCCGATAATGTTTCTCACGAGGGCGAGAGGACCTATCCCGTACAGGAAATTTCCCAGCGGACGGGGAATATGTCTTTTGAAAACATCAGTGTAAAGAATACGACATCTTTTGACCTCGATATCGAAAGCACATTAAAAAAGCCTTTGCCGTTTAAGATAGAAGACAACCACACCGCACAGGTGCTTATTGTTCATACGCATACCTGCGAAAGTTATTTGGATGATGACAGCGATTTTTACTACGAAAGTTTTTACCCTCGAACTACCGATAAAAAGAAAAATGTTTCTGCCGTCGGAGACGCTATCGCAAAGGCACTGAAATCAAAAGGTATCTCGACAGTTCACAGTACGACTTTGCACGATTATCCGTCGTATGACGGCTCATATGACAGAAGTTATGACACGATACAGGAGTATCTCAAAAAGTATCCGAACATAAAAGTAGTGCTCGATATTCACAGGGACTCAATGACGGCAGACGACAACACAAAGTACAAACCGACATTTATGTATGAAGGCAAAAAAGCCGCACAAATTATGATAATGACAGGCAGAGATGTTGACACAGACGGCTTTCCTTTTTGGGACGAAAACCTGATTTTTGCTTTGAAACTTCAAAAGACCTGTGAAGATATGTACGAGGGTTTTACCCGCCCGCTTGACTTCGGTGATTTTACATACAATATGAATGTGAACAACGGTTCTTTGCTCATAGAAGTCGGCACCGACGCGAATTCTCTTGACGAAGCAATACGCTCGGGCGAAATGCTCGGAAATGCTCTTGCAAACTGCTTGCAAAACGGAAAATAGTTTGATATAATACAAAATGGATTATTTTTGAAAACAAACAGGTGCTTTTATGAGGAAGTTAAAATTTTCGGATAAAACGAATAAAATACTTTTTTCTCTGTTTTTTGTTTTATTGTTGATGTCATCATTTGTGTTCACGGCTTTTGCTACCGAGGCTCCTATTGTGACAGAACCCGTGACAGCAGAGCCGACACAGATAGTAACAGCAGAGCCGACACAGCCTCCGCAGACCGAGCCCGCAACTTTGGCTCCGCAGACACAAGAGCCGACAGAGTATTACGAGGAAACAGAGGAAATAGATTATCCCAAAGAAGAACTGCCGACTGTAAAGAAAGCAGAAATCGAAACCGCAACTACAGTAAAGATTCCCGATGTTGAGGTTTCCGATACGACCTTGCTTTACGGCGTTATTTCGTGGCTTTGTGTTGCTCTCGGAATAGCGGCGGTTGTCGGCGTTTTGGTCAGCAAGCGCACTCATACAAAACGGGCTGACTGATATGTTTGATATAGAAAGTATCAGAAAAAACGGCTACGCTTGTCTTGCGCCTATGGCGGGAGTTTGCGATACCGCTTTTCGAGAAATTTGCAAAGAGTACGGCAGTGCCTACTGTGTTACCGAAATGGTGAGCGCAAAAGGCATATCCTATAACAGCGAAAAAAGTGCAAAACTTATGGAGATTTCCGAGAACGAGCGCCCCTGTGCGGTGCAAATTTTCGGGGACGAGCCGAAAACAATGGCAAAAGCCGCTGAGTTTGCTTTGCAGTTTTCACCTTTTGCGATTGATATAAATATGGGCTGTCCCGCACCGAAAATCTGTAATAACTCTAGCGGTTGCGCTTTGATGAAAAATCCGCACCTTTGCGGTGAAATTGTCAAAGCGGTGAAAAATGCCGTAGATATTCCCGTCACCGTAAAAATCAGAAAAGGCTTTGAAAAAGACTCAAATAATGCCGTCGAAGTCGCAAAAATCTGTGAGCAAAACGGAGCAGATGCCATCACCGTTCACGGCAGAACGCGAGAACAGTATTACTCGGGACGCTCGGATTTGGATGTTATCAAAGCGGTAAAAGAAAGCGTATCCGTTCCCGTTATCGGAAACGGCGATATTGTATCTGCAAAAGATGCAAAAAAGATGTATGACTATACAGGATGCGACCTTGTTATGGTCGGCCGAGGTGCTTTGGGAAATCCCTTTATTTTCAGCGAGATAAATGCGTTTTTCACGGGGGACGAGTACAAAAGCCCCGACATAGACGAAAGACTTTCCGTTATGAAACGACACGCACAGCGTATAGTCGAACTAAACGGTGAGTACATAGGTATCAGAATGGCACGAAAACATGTTGCCTACTATATAAAAGGATTTAAATCTGCCGCTCATTTGCGAACTTTGGCGTTCAGTCTTGAAAGCCTTACGGATTTGGACAGGCTGATTGAAATATGTAAAGAAACTATAAAGTGAGGGAATCAAAATGTATGAGGATTTGATTGATACAATAGGATATCTCGGCGGTTGTGATGAAGAAATTTCTTCCGCTATGGCGTTGGAGTTAAAACGCCAAAGACAAAACCTTGAACTTATTGCAAGCGAGAACATAGTATCTCCTGCCGTTATGGCGGCGATGGGAAGTGTTCTTACGAACAAATACGCAGAAGGCTATCCGTCAAAAAGATATTACGGCGGTTGTTATGCCGTTGATATCGTTGAAGATATAGCAAGAAAAAGAGCGTGTGAACTTTTCGGTGCCGACCATGCAAATGTTCAGCCCCATTCAGGCTCACAGGCAAATATGGCTGTATACTTCAGTATACTTGAACCCGGCGACACAGTAATGGGAATGAACCTAAACGAGGGCGGACACCTTACCCACGGCTCACCGGTAAACCTTTCGGGTAAATACTATAATTTTGTATCCTACGGAGTAGACAGTGAAACCCATAGAATAGATTATGACGAAGTTTTGAAAATTGCAAAAGAATGCAAACCGAAACTTATCGTTTGCGGTGCTTCTGCATATCCGAGAGTTATCGACTTTAAACGATTCAGAGAAATAGCAGACGAAGTCGGTGCATACCTTATGGTCGATATGGCTCATATCGCAGGACTTGTAGCGGCAGGCGTTCACGAAAGCCCCGTACCTTATGCACATTTTGTAACAACTACCACACACAAAACTTTGCGTGGTCCCCGCGGCGGACTTATCCTTTGCAAAGAAGAATTTGCAAAAGCGATTGACAAAGCGATTTTCCCCGGTATGCAGGGCGGTCCTTTGATGCACATTATCGCAGCAAAAGCAGTTTGCTTTAAAGAAGCTATGCAACCCGAATTCAAAGAATATGCACAGCAGATTGTGAAAAACTGCAAGGCACTTGCAGACGGTCTTGTTGCCCGCGGACACAAACTTGTCAGCGGCGGTACAGATAACCATGTTATGCTCCTCGATTTACGAGAAGACGGAATAACAGGAAAAGAACTTGAACACAATCTTGACGAATGTCATATCACATTAAACAAGAACACTATCCCGAATGAGCCTTTGTCACCGTTTATCACATCCGGTGTCAGAATCGGCACGGCGGCAGTAACAACAAGAGGCCTCAAAGAAGCCGATATGGATGTTATCGCCGAGTGTATTTCTCTTGTAATAAAAGACTTTGAAGGCAATAAAGAAAAAGTTTGTGCTATGGTAGAAAAAATCTGCAAAAAATATCCGTTGTACGAATAAAGATAAAGGAAGACTTTTATGAGTTCACCTCTTGCCGACAGATTAAGACCGCAAAGTCTTGACGATATTGTCGGACAAAAGCATCTGTTAAGTGAAGATAAACCGCTTAGAAAAATTATCGAAAGCGGAAGGATTCCGAACCTGATTTTCTACGGACCGTCGGGTGTCGGAAAGACTACCCTTGCGTCTTATATAGCAAGGTCAACCGACCGCGCGTTTAAGAAACTCAACGGTACTTCCGCGTCCACTGCCGATATCCGCGAAATCGTTGCTTCTTTAGATACTTTCGAGGGGATAAACGGGGTGCTTTTGTATCTTGACGAAATCCAGTATCTCAATAAAAAACAGCAACAAACTTTGCTCGAATTTATCGAAAACGGACGAATAACCCTTGTTGCATCCACTACCGAAAACCCCTATTTTTATGTGTATAACGCTATCCTTTCACGAAGCACCGTTTTTGAGTTTAAAACTGTCGAACCCGAGGAAGTTATCAAGGCGGTAGACAGGGCAATAAATATTTTGCAAGACGAAATGCAAAAGGAAATTGTCTTTACCGACGACGCAAAAGAGCATATCTCAAAAGCGTGTTCGGGTGATGTCAGAAAAGCCCTTAATGCGGTTGAACTTTGTACCCTTTCTGCAAAAGAAAAAGACGGCAAAATTTTTGTTGACAAAGAACTTGCAAAAGAACTGACACAACATTCTTCCGCACGGTATGACCGTGACGGCGACGAGCATTACGATATCGTTTCGGCATATCAAAAAAGTATGCGCGGAAGCGATGTAAACGCTTCTCTGTTTTATCTTGCTAGGCTATTAGAAGCGGGCGACCTTATCAGCGCATGCAGAAGGCTTGAAGTCTGTGCGTGCGAAGATGTAGGATTAGCCTATCCGCAAATTATTCCCATCGTAAAATCGTGCATAGATATTGCGATGCAGGTCGGACTTCCCGAAGCGAGAATTCCTCTTGCCGATGCGGTGATTTCCGTTGCCCTTGCACCGAAGTCAAACTCGGGCGAGCTTGCAATAGACAAAGCACTTGCCGATGTAAAACAAGGTTACGGTCAGCGTATTCCGAGACAACTTCAGAATATGCACTACGACGGCGAAGACAATCAAAACAAAGGTCAGTTTTATATCTATCCTCACGATTACAAAAACCACTATACATATCAGCAGTATCTCCCCGACGACATCAAAGACAGGGTTTACTATGAGTATGGGGATAACAAAACAGAACAGACATACAAAGCCTATTGGGACAAAATAAAAAATGAATGAATTTTAGGACTGCACGAGCGTCGTTGCAGTCCTTTTTGTTGCAGAAAAATTGAAAAATCAGGGTTGTTTCGGCAATTTATATAAAACCGCATACTTGTAATTGTGTAGAATGTTCAAAAGACTTCGCCAGGCATGAAAACTCCCGTTCGTTTATATCAGATTTTCTCTGTCAATATATACAAATTGGGCATAGAAAGTTCTGCACATTTTATTTCTGAAAAAGAAAATTAAATTATTATAAAAATTATATAATGTAAGAGCAGGATTATATATCCAAATTCATAAGGAGGGATTTTTATGAGATTTCAAAAGCACACAGCAAAGTGTGCGGTATGTGTGACCTTGGTGCTTGCACTTTTGGTTTCGATGCTTCTTTGCACCGTTTCTTCATTCTCGGCACAGAACATCGACGCAGCAAATATTTCTGCCGACACATACTACTTTTGGGGACAAAATAACAACGGCCCCGATTTTAACTCAATGAGTAAACCGACAGGTCAGTTTACTTATGACAGCACAAAAGGCTACTACTATTTTGACATCACATCATTTGGTAGCGGTGACTACTGCTTTGTTATTTCAACAAACGGTACAAGCGGTTCTCAGGCTGTTTCCTCTCAGGCTGTAAATACTGCCCAAAACGGCGGCGATTTCTACCTGACAAAGGGTAACTACAGCGGTTACAGTTGCTTCCATATCTGGAACGACAAAAAAGTACCCGTAAGGATTTACTTTACATCTGCCGCTTCGGGATGTAACGCAATCGCACAGTCACAAGAGCCGACACAAACACCTACTCAAACACCAACTCAGACACCGACACAAACACCTACCCAAACACCGACATCCACTCCCACTCCTACAGGTGACAAGATGGTTTACTGCAAAAACTCGGCAGGCTGGACTACGGTAACCTGCTATATGTGGAAAGACGGCGGCGGTAATAACAAGGGTTGGCCCGGTGCGAATATGACCAACATCGGCGACAACGTATGGCAGTATGAAGTACCCGGCGATTTTGATAAGATTATCTTCTCAAACAGCGGTAATTCTCAGACAAGCGATATGGCGTTCCCCGGCAACGGTTATATCTATGACAACTCAACAGGACAATGGGACATCTACGATGTTTCTCCGTTGCAGGTAAAGAGTTTCACAACCGACCTTGCGTCACCTCAGTACAACGGAATGGATATCACACTTTCCGCTTTGGCAGTAGGTGAGGGCGATGTATTCTATCGCTTCTCCGTAAAGAAAGGTGCATCCTCAGCTACCGTTATCTCTGATTTCTCTACAGATAACAGTGCTGTATGGAATCCGACAACCTCAGGTTCATACACCTTGATTGCCGACTTCAAAGACTCAAAGGGCAACGAAAACTCTCGTTCAATTTCATACGAGATAGAAGACAGCTCATCTGTATCTTTCCCGATTATCAAGACAGTTTCGCCTTCATCGGGACAGCAGATTCTCAAAGACAAAGTATGTAACGTATCTGTTTCGGCAGGCGGCGGTAAAACAGGAACAAACTTGTTGTTCTACAAATACACCGTTAAGGACAGCGCAGGCGCTACCGTAAACGTTCCTTACTACACTTTGAAATCTTCTTACAATTTCACACCGACAAAACTCGGTACATATTCTTTGGTAGTATCCGTACAGGCTTCCGACAACAGCGAAGTATCCAGAGAATATACTCTTGACTGTGTAAACAGCATTGACCCGACCGATAAACTCAAAGTTTCTTCTTTGACAACAACAGGTGAGTTAAAGGTTGATAACACTGTTAAGATTTCAGCAGGTGCTACAGGCGGTCTTGCACCGTACTCCTACAAGTTCTCGATTGACTCACAGGTTATTCAGAACTACTCTTCAGCAAACACCTGCAACTACAAGTTCACAAAGAAAGGTGACTATAATATCACTGTTTCAGTTACCGATGCTAAGGGAGGCACAGCATCACGCTCGATTTCCGTAACGGTAACAGACAGCGGTTCACCCGAAACAAGAACACTTCGCGGTGACTCCGACAGAGACGGTTCAGTCACCATCGTAGATGCAACATATATCCAAAAATGGTTAGCGCAACTTATCCCCGCTTCCGACCTTAATATGGCTAACGCAGACGCCGACGACAACACTATTGTCGAGATAGTTGATGCAACTTGGATTCAAAAATATCTTGCGGGATATAAACCGTGGTAAAGGAGGTAACAGATAATGAATAAAATCAAGAAAATTGCTGCTGTATTATTAGTACTGGCACTTGTCATATCTGTTGCCGTAATTTCCGTAAATGCAACAGAAAATGACGAAATCGCAGATACTTCTGCATCGAGCATTATAGTTCACTACAAGAGTGAAGGAAAAGTTCCTTACATTTACTATTGGAACGCACTTCCCCAGAATCTCGAAACAACTTACCCCGGTGTTAAGATGACAAAAGACACAAAGCAGTTTGGCTCCGATTGGTACACATATACATTCTCCTCTTCAACAAAAGTCAATATGATGTTTACCGACGGTACATCCTCCTTAAGCGGTCAGTTAACACCCGAACTTTCGCGCACAACAGGTGAATGGTGGTACAAGGGCGGAAAATGGAGAAACAAAAACCCCGACGAGCCTGACTCCTACGATTCATGCGATATGCGTGAAGATACAATCTACTTTGTAATTACAACCCGTTTCTATGACGGTGACAAGGGCAACGATGTTCACTGCTGGGATGACTCACAGGCAAACAACCCCGATTCCGACCCCGCTTGGCGTGGTGACTTCAAGGGACTTGCTGACAAACTTGATTACATCAAGGCTCTCGGCTTCTCGGCAATTTGGATTACTCCTGTTGTAACAAACGCATCAGGATACGACTACCACGGCTATCATGCTCTCGACTTCAAATCAGTCGACGCAAGATACGAGAGTGACAACTTCACATACGAAGACCTCATTTCCGCAGCACACGACAAGGGTATGAAAATTATCCAGGACGTAGTTTGGAACCACACAGGCAACTTCGGTGAATATACTCTTGCACCTTTGTTTAAAAAAGAGTTCAACGATGTTAAGGAACTTGACGACCTTGAAAAGACAATGATTCCTACAAAGCAACTTCTTGACTACTGCGGTGTTAAAGATGCAGCAGGCTACTATGCACTCAAACCCGGCACACAGTATGACTCAAGACTTCAACTTATGAAGCAGACACAGGGCTTTAACGATATCGTTTCTCACGACTCAAAGGCTAACCCGAACAACTATTATCACAACGGTTACTGGGCAAGTCTTAACTGGGACGATTATACCTGTAAATACTGCCAGATAGCAGGCGACTGTGTTGACCTCAATACAGAGAACCCCGCTGTTGCAAAATATACAGTTGATGCTTATTCCGATTATATTGATATGGGCGTTGACGGTTTCCGTGTTGATACCGTAAGACATATTCCGAGACTTTCTCTTAATATGATGTACAACGACCCGCTCAATGCTGCCGCAAAAGCAGCCGGCAACGATAACTTCTATATGTTCGGTGAAATCTGTTGCCGTTACAGTCAGGTTTGGTACCGTGAGCATGCAGGCGAATCCTGCCAGTTCTACACCTGGGATGAACCCGACGCAACATACTCAAGCAAATGGAGCAACGGCACAGACGCTGATTCCGTTAAGAACAATATGAACCTCACACTTGACCATTGGAACAAGTATGATTCAACAAGCGGTCAGCCTACTTCAAAGAACGCTTTCTTAAACGGTATCACATACCATACTCCCGACTATTCAAAGGCTTCGGGTATGGGTGCTATCGACTTCCAGATGCACTGGTGCTTCAACTCGGCTTCGGGCGCATACAATATCGCAAAAGCAGAAGACCAGTACTACAACGACTCAACATGGAACGTTGTTTATGTTGAATCTCACGACTATTCACCCGATAACGGTCAGGCTAACCGTTTCGCAGGCGGTACACAGACATGGGCAGAAAACCTCGACCTTATGTTTACATTCAGAGGTATTCCGTGCTTGTACTACGGCGGTGAAATCGAATTCCAGGCAGGCAAAGTTATCGACGTAGGTCCGAATGCTCCTCTGTCAACAACAGGCCGTGCATACTTCGGTGACCACCTCGAAGGCTCTGTTACTGCATCTGATTTCTCACAGTATACTGCTTCGGGCGAAGTACAAAAGACTTTGAGCTATCCGCTTGCTAAACACATCCAGAAGCTCAACGCTATCAGAAGAGCCGTTCCCGCTTTGCAGAAAGGTCAATATGCAGTTGCATCGGGCAATATGGCTTACATCAAGAGATATACCGACAAACAGACAGGTGTT
The DNA here is from genome assembly GCA_018065465.1 of Candidatus Ruminococcus equi. GTDB lineage: Bacteria > Bacillota > Clostridia > Oscillospirales > Acutalibacteraceae > Ruminococcoides > Ruminococcoides equi. Next base: position 14,926 of record JAGHTC010000054.1, on the reverse strand, counting down.
GACTCACTTGCTCTCGTTACTATTTCAGACGGTGCCACATTTAACAATATCCCCAACGGCAAGTACATCGACGCCGTAACAGGTGATGTTAAACAGGTAACAAGCGGTTCGCTTTCAGTTTCCGCTCCCGGTACTGCAAATATGAGAGTTTATGTCTGCTGTGCTAACGGCTTTACCGGTATCTCCGGAGCAGTCGGCGGTACATCCGGTCAGACTTATCTCAAATAATTCCATCCTTTCTTATTTGGGCTGTGGCAGTTGCCACAGCCCTTTTTGCCGTTCTGAACAAAGTTAGGAGTTAGAAGTTAGGAGTGAGGAATTTTAATCTCAACGGGATTTTTGCTAAAATCTAAGTACTAAATACTAGAAACTAAATACTGGACACTGTAAAATTTATGTGGTATAATTTATCATAGGTTAATATGGGAAGATATCGGATTTTCGGTATATTTTTATATGTTTGGAGTGATACGATGAGCCTTGTCGAATTTGAAAATGTCAGAAAAGAATACATTATGGGCGAAGTGACAATCAACGCCGTTGACGGTATTGATTTTAATATCGAAGAGGGCGAGTTTGCTGTTGTTGTCGGTACATCCGGCGCGGGAAAAACAACCGTGCTGAATATCTTGGGCGGTATGGACAGTGCCACAAGCGGAACTATCCGCGTAGGCGATAAGAATATCACCTCACTTTCCGACAAAGAACTGATAAATTACAGAAGATATGACATAGGTTTTGTCTTCCAGTTTTATAACCTTATCCCGAATTTGACAGCAAAAGAGAATATTGAACTTGCTACCCAAATTTGTGAAAATCCGATGGACACCGAAAAGGCACTTTCCGCTGTCGGTTTGAGTGAGCGAGCAAACAACTTTCCCGCCCAACTTTCCGGCGGTGAGCAACAGCGTGTATCTATTGCAAGAGCACTTGCAAAAAGGCCGAAACTCCTTCTTTGCGACGAGCCGACAGGAGCACTCGACTACAACACAGGCCGTTCAATCTTAAAACTTTTGCAGGATACCTGCAGGGAAGAGAAAATGACCGTTGTTCTTATCACTCACAACTCGGCAATTACTCCGATGGCTGACAGAATTATCCGTATGAAAAGCGGAAAAGTTATCGAAAACAGAGTAAACGAAAATCCGAAAAATGTCGAAGAAATAGAATGGTAATATAGTTTTTTGAAATCTTGAGAAAGGAGGTCCGTATGTCGAAAGCACTACTAAAAAATACGCTTCGAGAGATAAAAAACACCAAAGCACGCTTTATCTCGATTATGATGATAATTGCGCTCGGTGTCGGCTTTTTTGTCGGCGTAAAATGTACAAATCCGTCTATGGTAAATATGGCTGAAAATTATTATAGCGAAAGCAACCTGATGGATTTTAGGCTTGTGTCGTCCGTCGGCTTTGATAAAGACGATGTTGAAGCAGTGAAGAATCTCGACGGGGTTTCTGATGTTATGCCGTCGTACTATGCCGATGTAAGCATCAACACGGGTGCAAGTTCAAGTGTTGTTCGGCTTATGGGCGTGCCTTACGATTATAAAGACAGCGAAACTATAAACAAACTTGTGCTGATTTCGGGGCGTTTTCCCGAGCGCGAGGGCGAAATTCTTTTAGAGGGCAACACAACACCCTCTAACTCTCCGAAAGAACTCGGCGAGAAAATCGTAATTGAAGAAAAAATCGGCGACACTTACGCCAAAGATTCTATAAAAAGGCTTGAATTTACCGTTGTCGGTTTCGTCCAGTCACCGATGTATATTTCTTTCGGCAGGGGTACTACCAATGTCGGCAACGGCAAAATTGCAAGTTATGCTTTCATCCCGAATGAAGATTTTGTGTCCGAAAGATATACGGAAGTTTATGTAAGACTGCAAAAAAGCAAAGACTCTCTTTCTCCGTTTAGTGATGAATACAAAGACCTGAAAAAAGAATTCGAAGAAAAGATAGAAGATATCAGCGACAAAAGGCTCGATGTTTTTGTCGAAGAAAATATCAATTCAGCACAAAGAGAATTAGACGAAAATAAAGAAAAATTCGAGTCCGAAAAAGAAAAGGCTCAAAAAGAATTAGACGACGCAAAAGAAGAACTTGAAAACGGCGAGAATGAATACAACACCCAAATAGCCGACGCACAAAAACTGATTCAAGACGGCGAAGAAAAAATACGTCAAGGCGAAATTGAATATCAAAACGGAAAAGAACAGTACGAAAACGCCAGGGCGGAATTTGAAAAAGAGTTTGCAGCATACAAAGAAAAATTAGACAGTAATCGCAAGGCGTTTGAAGAAGCAAAAGCAAAGTTTGAAAACGAACAAAAACCCGCTTTGCTTGCGGGTATAGAAGAACTCGAAAACGGTATTTATTCATTGGGCTTCGGCACCTTGCAGGGAATAGAGTATTCTATCCCCGACGGCTTTGAAGAAGTAAAAGAATACATTAGGCAAAAAGAAAGTGAAATAAGTGTAGAAAACAGCCTTTCTATTTTGCTTGATGTAAAAGATTTTCTGCACACCGATTTCGGCGATACTTTTGACGCAACAATAGACGACTCGGCAACAAAAATTTCCGAGTTGAATATAAGTCTAGGGGAACTCAAAGAGACTTTGTCTTCTGCCCAAACGGAACTTGACAACAACGAACAAGCGCTGATATCCGCCGAGCAGGAATACGAAACTCAAAAAGCGGAGTATACCGCAACTCTTGAAGCATCAAAAGAGCAGTTAGAACAAGCAGAAATTGAACTTGAAAGCGGTAAATCCGAACTTGAAAATTCCAAAGCCGAGTTTGAAAAAGCAAAATCCGAGGGAAAAGAAAAGTTAGACAGCGGAAGAAAAGAGTACGAAGAAGCAAAAGCCGATGCCGACAAAGAATTTGAAAAAGCTGAAAAAGAGTTAAACGACGCACAGAAAAAGTTAGACGATTTTTCCTCACCGAAATGGTACATTTTCAATAGAGATGATAACCCCTCGTATTCTTCATTTATCGACGATGCCAACCGTGTTGACGCGGTTGCAACGGTGTTCCCGTTGTTCTTCCTTTTGGTCGCTATGCTCGTTACCCTTACCACAATGACAAGGCTGATTGAAGAAAAGCGAACTGAGATAGGAACATTCAAAGCACTCGGCTATTCCAACGCACGCATTGTCGGAAAATTCCTTACCTACTCCACATTCGCCGCAGTTTTCGGCTCTGTTTTCGGTTGCCTTTTGGGTATACCGATACTCCCGAAAGTTATCTATAATGCATACAAAATGATGTACTATATGCAGGATATACGAATAAAGATTTCGTGGCCTGTTCTTATTATCGGCGTTGTGTGTGCAATAGTTTGCTGTACCTTTGTTACGGCTTTCGTTTGCTTTAAGTCGCTTAGAGAGAAACCGTCCGAGCTTATGCGCCCTAAAGTACCGAAAATAGGAAAACGCATTATCTTGGAGAAAATACCTTTTATCTGGAACAGGTTGAGTTTTACTTCAAAAGTAACGCAGAGAAATCTTTTCAGATACAAGTCAAGATTTTTTATGACGGCTATCGGTATTGCAGGCTGTACTGCCCTTATCGTTGCCGGTTTCGGTATCAAAGACGCCATAACGGATATAGTCGATATCCAGTTCGGCGAGATAAATAAGTACGATATTATGATTGTCAGCGAGGGCGACGAAAAAGGCGATTTTTCTCCCCTTATGTCAACGCTCGACAAAGATGACCGCATAAAAGACAAAATGCTCTATATGCAGAAAAACATCACCGTTTCTTCAGAAAAAGCAAAGATGACGGATGATGTTTTCCTCTGCGTTCCCGATGACGAAAAGAATATGGACGAACTTGTCAGCCTTCGCGAGCGTGAAATTCACAAAAAATTATATGTAGAAGACGGCTGTGCAATAGTCAGCGAAAAACTTGCAAAAATACTTTCCGTCAAAGTCGGCGACAGCATTACCCTTGACGGCACAAATGACAAAAAAATCACCGTCGGCGGTATTTGTGAAAACTATATATACGGCTATATTTACATCACAAAAAACACCTACAAAGACCTTTTTGAAAAAGATGTCGAATACAATATGGTGCTTGTAAATGTTCACAATTTGACACAAGACGACGAAAACAATATCGGTTTTGATTATTTACAGCGCGACGATGTAAAAGCGTTGTCGTTTATGTCAACGGGTGTTAAAGATTTCCAGGATATGATACAGTCGATGAACCTCATCGTTTTGGTGCTCATTGTCTGTGCAGGGGCATTGGCTATTGTCGTTTTGTATAACCTTACGAATATTAACCTTGCCGAGCGCAGTCGTGAGATAGCAACAATAAAAGTACTCGGCTTTAACCACAGAGAAACAGCGTCTTTTGTCTATCGAGAGAATATTATCCTCACCGTGATAGGAACGCTTTTGGGACTTGTACTCGGTGTGTGGCTGTCGCGATTTATCGTTGTCACCGTAGAGATAGACAAGGTAATGTTCGGCAGAACAATGCACTTTATGAGCTTTGTTTATGCCACAATCGGAACATTCTTGTTCTCTGCTTTTGTCAATTTCATTATGTATTTCAGGATGAAAAAGATAGATATGGTGGAAAGTTTGAAGTCGGTAGAATAAATTTTTCGAAAAAATTCTGTATTTTATAACTTTTCTCTTTATTTTGAGCAGAATATATGTTATAATATCCTATTATTGCAAAAAATACCATTGAAAGGAAGTTTTTAGATGGTTATGAAAAATATATATCGCACTGTTTCCTGTGCGGATTTGCGCGAAGGGAATATCGGCGAACAGGTCAAAATTGCCGGCTGGGTTGAAAATATCCGCGACCACGGCGGTGTAATGTTTTTAGATATCCGCGACCAGTACGGAGTTACACAGGTTGTCGTTCACGACGACTCTATGCTCGAAAAGGTTAACCGTGAGTGTACCGTTTCTATTTCGGGCGAGGTTGTAAAGCGTGACGAAGAAACAATAAACAATAAAATTGCCACAGGTACCGTCGAAGTTATCGCAAACGAAATCACGGTCCTCGGCAAATGTAAAAATAATCTTCCCTTTGAAGTTATCACTTCAACAAATACATCGGAAGATGTAAGACTCAAATACCGTTTTCTCGATTTGAGAAATCCGAAGGTACACGACCATATTCTTTTGAGGAGCAAGGTTATTGCCTTCTTGCGTGAAAAGATGACGAGTATGGGCTTTAACGAGATACAAACACCTATTTTGTCTTCTTCTTCTCCCGAGGGTGCAAGAGACTACCTCATCCCCTCAAGAAAGCACCAGGGAAAATTCTACGCCCTGCCCCAGGCACCGCAGATTTTCAAACAACTTTTGATGGTATCGGGCTTTGATAAATATTTCCAGATTGCTCCGTGCTTCCGCGATGAAGACGCTCGTGCAGACCGTTCACCGGGCGAGTTCTATCAACTTGACTTTGAAATGGCTTTTGCAACACAGGAAGATGTTTTCGCCGTAGCGGAAGAAGTTTTGTACGAAGCGTTTACAAAGTTTACCGACAAAGAAGTATCAAAACCGCCGTTTAGGCGTATTCCCTTTGCCGAGAGTATGCTAAGATACGGCACAGATAAACCCGACCTTCGAAACCCGCTTGAAATCGTCGAGATTTCCGATATGTTTACCGAGACCGATTTCAAACCGTTTTTGAAGAAAACCGTTCGCAGTATCAATGTTCCGAATGCTGCAGCACAGTCGAAGTCGTGGTTTAAAAAGATGGAAGAATTTGCGCTTTCTATCGGTATGAAAGGCTTAGGCTATGTCAAAGTAACCGACGATTTGCTTTTTGACGGTCCTATTGACAAGTTCCTAAAAGAAGGCGACAGAGAAGAACTCATCAAACGCAACAACTCCAAAGCAGGCGATGTAATCTACTTTATTGCCGATACAGCAGTCGATGCACCGCGTCTTGCAGGCGAGATAAGAACAGAGGTCGCAAAACGCCTTGACCTTATTGACAACTCAAAATTCGAGATGTGCTTTATCGTTGATTTCCCGATGTTTGAACACGACGACGAAACAGGCAAAGTCATCTTTACCCACAACCCGTTTTCAATGCCGCAGGGCGGTATGGAAGCACTTTTAACAAAAGACCCGTGCGATGTTCTTGCTTATCAGTACGACATAGTATGCAACGGTGTTGAGCTTTCTTCCGGTGCTGTTCGAAATCACGATATCGACATTATGATAAAAGCGTTCTCAATTGCAGGCTATACCGAAGACGATTTGAAAGATAAGTTTAGGTCGCTTTACAACGCATTCCAGTACGGCGCGCCGCCTCATGCAGGTATGGCACCCGGTGTTGACAGAATGCTTATGCTCCTAACAGAGGAAGAAAACATCAGAGAAGTCATCGCGTTCCCGATGAACTCTAATGCCCAAGATGTGCTTTTAGGCGCGCCGGGTGAAGTTTCCGAACAACAGCTTCGAGAAGTACACATTAAATTAAGATAATTTAACCCCCCCGAGAAAGGATGAAACCTATGGTAACAAGAGAAGATATAGAAAATATCGCTTTGCTGTCTAAACTTTTTGTAGACGAAAAAGACCTCGAAAAGTTGACACAGGATATGCAGGAGATTATCGACTTTGCAGACACGATAAATAACGCCGACGCGTCAAAATCAGAGTTTGATAATATCAATAATCTCAAAAATGTTTTTCGTGCCGATGAGGTTGAGCCGTCCTTTCCCGTGTCGGAAATTCTCTCAAACGCCCCCGAACAGGCAGAAGACCATTTCTTAGTTAGAAAGAGGGTGTAATAGTGGGAGTAATTAAAAAATACCACGAAATGCTTGTATCAAAAGAGATTTCGTGCGAAGAATTGACAGAAAAATATATTAGCGAAATAGAAAAGTCGAATACTGACCTCAACGCCTACATCACCGTAACACAGGAAACTGCAAGAGAAGGTGCAAAAGAGGTTGACAAACGAATCGCAAGCGGCGAAGATATCCCCATGCTTTGCGGTATTCCGATGACGCTAAAAGACAATATCTCCACAAAGGGAATTGAAACTACCTGTGCTTCAAAAATCCTTTGCGGTTATAAGCCTATCTATAACGCTACCGTTTGGGAAGAACTTAGAAAAGACGGCGCAGTTTTGCTCGGAAAAACCAATATGGACGAATTCGCTATGGGCAGTTCAAGTGAAACTTCCTATTTCGGCGGACCGAAAAACCCTCACAACCTTAACCATTGTGCGGGCGGTTCTTCTGGCGGTGTCGCTTCTGCTGTTTGTGCAGATATCGCGACATTCGGACTAGGCTCTGACACAGGCGGAAGTATTCGCCAGCCTGCATCTTTTTGCGGTATTGTCGGACTAAAACCCACCTACGGTGCTGTGTCGCGTTACGGACTTATCGCCTATGCAAGTTCTTTTGACCAGATAGGACCGATTACCCGAAATGTCGAAGATGCTTCTATCGTTTTTGATGCTATTTCAAAATATGACGAAAAAGACAGCACTTCCTACGGCTCAAAGGTCAAGACCTTTGACACTCTTTATGACGATATTAAGGGCAAGAAAATCGGTATCGCAAAAGAATACCTCGACGGCGTAAATGACGAAGTAAAAACCGCGATTTTAGATGCCCTGAAAGTTTATGAAAATATGGGTGCGGAAATAGTTTGGTTCGATTTACCCGAACTGAAATTTGCTTTGCCCGTTTACTATATTCTTGCTTGCGCAGAAGCATCGTCTAACCTTGGCAGATATGACGGTATTCGCTATGGATATAAATGCGAGCATTACGAAGGCACTCACGATATGATTTGCAAAACAAGAAGTGAGGGCTTCGGCGAAGAAGTAAAACGCAGAATTTTGCTCGGTACTTATGTTTTGTCGGCGGGTTACTATGACGCCTACTATAAAAAGGCTCAAAACCTGCGTGGTGCTATTGTAGAAGCCTTTGACAACGCTTTCTCAAAATGCGATGTTATCGTTGCACCGACTGTGCCGATGACAGCATTCGAACTCGGAAAAGCAACCTCTGACCCGATTGAAACCTACCTTACCGATATCTGTACCGTTCCGATAAATATAGCGGGACTTCCCGCTGTGTCAATTCCCTGTGGTGTTGATTCAAAAGGACTTCCCATAGGAATGCAGATTATCGGCAGAAAATTTGACGAAAAAACAATACTCAATGTTGCACAAAAATACGAAGAAGCAACAGACAAATATATCGAAACGAAATGGGGTGTCAAACTGTGAAATACGAACTTGTAGCAGGTTTTGAAACCCATGTCGAACTCTCAACAAAAACAAAGATTTTCTGTTCATGTTCAACGCAGTTCGGCGGTGAGCCGAATACCCATTGTTGCCCCGTTTGTATCGGACTTCCCGGCACTTTGCCGAAACTCAACGAGCAGGTTGTAAAATATGCCGTTATGGCAGGTCTTGCGACCAACTGCGAAATAGCCGAAATCGCAAAAATGGACAGAAAAAATTACTGCTATCCCGATTTGCCGAAGGCATACCAGATTTCGCAGTATGATAAACCTCTTTGTGAGCACGGATATATCGAACTTGAAAACGGAAGAAAAATCCGCATCACCCGTATTCATATCGAAGAAGACGCAGGAAAACTCATCCACCGCCACGGCGACACCTATGTTGACTACAACCGAGGTGGAGTACCGCTTATCGAGATTGTCTCCGAGCCGGATATCCGCACCGTTGACGAAGCACGCGAATATGTCGAAAAACTCCAGCAGATTATGCGTTATATCGGCGTATCCGACTGCCGTATGCAAGAGGGCAGTATGCGCTGCGATGTCAACATTTCCGTACGCGAAGCGGGAACAGAGAAACTCGGCACCCGTACCGAAATCAAGAATATGAACTCCATCACCCATATCGCAAAGGCGATGGAATATGAATTTGAAAGACAATGTGACTTGCTCGAAGCAGGCGAGAAGGTTGTTCAGGAAACCTTGCGTTATGACGAAACAACGAACACAACTTCTCCTATGCGAAGCAAAGAAGATGCCCACGACTACCGTTATTTCCGTGAGCCCGACCTTGTTACTATCAATGTAACAAAAGACGAGGTCGAAAAGATAAAAGAGTCTTTGCCGGAACTCCCCGCTGATAAACTAAAGCGTTATGTAAACGATTATCAAATCCCCGAAAAAGATGCAGCCCTTCTTACGAAATACCGCAATATTGCCGAGTATTTTGACAAAGCATCAAAGGGACTGAAAACCCCGAAAACCGCTTCTAATTTCATTATCGGTCAGATGTTTAGAACTCTCGAAACCGAAATTGAAAAAGAGGCTTTCGCTGTCAAGACTACACCAGAGCAACTTTTTGAACTTTGCAAACTTATCGAAGACGGCAAACTCAAAAACTCACTTGCAAAGGGCACTCTTGACAAAATGCTCGAAACGGGCAAAAGTGTTACCGATTTTGTCAGCGAAGAAGATATGGCGGGACTCGACGAGAACACCCTTATCACTCTTTGCAACAACGCAATAGAGCAAAATCCAAATGCCGTAGCGGACTATAAGGCAGGAAAAGAAAAAGCGCTTATGGCACTGCTCGGAAATGTTATGAAAAATTCCCGTGGCAGAGCAGACGCAAAGGCTGTCACCGAAAAACTAAAAGAACTCTTGAAATAATAACAAAAATAACGAAAAACGGACTGCAAACGCAGTCCGTTTTTTATGTTTACAAATATTCTTATTGTACCGAAAACAGCATTTCGCCGTATGACGGATAGGGCCAGAAAGCTGAATGAGTGCACATTTCCATTTCGTCGGAAATCGCACGAAGTTTCTGCATAGTGGCAAATACCGTGTTGCGATAGTACGAAGCAAGGGCATAAAAATCGTTTTCGTATTTTTTTGCTTCTTTTACTTCGTCGTAAAGCGTGTCGATTTGCTTGTCAAAATCACAGAGAAGATTTGACAGCTTTTCGAGTAGTTTTTCTTCTGACGAAGTGTTGATTTTGCTTGAAACATTCTTTTTTGAGCCTATCGTCTGGGCAAGTTTTCCCGTAAATCTTGAAACAGAGGGGAAAATGTCTTTTTTCGCCATATCGAGCATAGTAAGTGCCTCGATATTCAAAATTTTCGAGTAGTTGTCGAGAAGTATCTCATAGCGCGCGTAAACTTCCCTTTCGGTGTAGATATGGTTACGCTTGAAAAGTTCGATGTTCTTTTCCTCGATATAGTAGGAAAGTGCCTCGGGGGTAGAGGGGAGATTAAGCAGTCCTCTGCGTTTTGCTTCTTCAACCCATTCGGCGTTGTATCCGTCACCGTTGAAGATTATCCTCTTATGCTCTTTGAATGCTTTTCTGATAACCTTTCGGCAGGCAGAGTCGAAGTCTTCTGCCTTTTCGAGTGTATCGCAAAAGGTTGAAAGTGCATCTGCAACAATAGTATTGAGCATAATATTCGGGCAGGAAATGTTTAGTGATGAGCCGAGGGAACGGAACTCGAACTTGTTTCCCGTAAAAGCAAAAGGCGAGGTGCGGTTTCTGTCAGTTGTGTCCTTTTTTATCTGCGGGAGAACTTCTGCGCCCGTGTCCATCATAATTTTGCCTTGTGACTCGTAGTCCGTTCCGCTGATTATTGCGTCAACCACCTTTTCAAGGTCGTCACCGATGAACATTGAAATAATAGCGGGTGGGGCCTCGTCACCACCTAAACGCAGGTCGTTGCCCGCTGTGGCAACAGAAAGCCTGAGTAAGTCCTGATAATCGTCAACGCCCTTGATAACGGCGGCGAGAATCAAGAGGAAAATCATATTTTCTTCGGGCTTTTTGCCCGGATTTAAGAGGTTTTCACCCTTGTCTGTCGAGAGTGACCAGTTGTTGTGTTTACCCGAGCCGTTTACTCCCGCAAAAGGCTTTTCGTGCAGAAGGCATACAAGGTTGTGGTGCTTTGCGACCTTTTTCATCGCTTCCATTGTAATCTGGTTGTGGTCGGTTGCGATGTTGAGGGTTGTAAAAACGGGGGCTAATTCGTGCTGACAGGGGGCGACCTCGTTATGCTCTGTTTTAGCGTAGATACCGAGTTTCCACAACTCCTCGTCAAGTTCTTTCATAAAGTTTTGAACACGCTCTTTGATAGTTCCGAAATAGTGGTCTTCAAGTTGCTGACCTTTCGGCGGGCGTGCACCGAACAAAGTTCTTCCCGTGTATTTTAGGTCTTTTCGTCTGTCGTAGATTTCTTTATCTATGAGGAAATATTCCTGCTCGGGGCCTACCGTGACATTTACTCTTGATACATCATCTCTGCCGAATAGCTTGAGCATTCTAAGGCACGCGTGGTTGATAACCTCCATAGAGCGAAGCAGGGGAGTCTTTTTGTCGAGAATATCGCCTGTATACGACATAAACGCCGTCGGAATACAAAGAGTGTTGTCTTTGATAAAAGCGTAAGAAGTCGGGTCCCAAGCGGTGTAGCCTCTCGCTTCAAAGGTTGCTCTTATTCCGCCGCTGGGGAAAGAAGAGGCGTCAGGCTCGCCTTTTATCAACTCTTTTCCCGAAAACTCCATGATAATGGAATTGCCTTTATCGGGGGTGATAAAGCTGTCGTGCTTTTCGGCTGTGACTCCCGTCATCGGCTGAAACCAGTGGGTGTAGTGGGTGCATCCTTTTTCGATAGCCCAGTCTTTCATAGCGTCTGCAACAACATTTGCAACAGCGCTGTCAAGCGGTTCGCCCTTTCGAATAGTCGCTTTGAGCGCGTCGTATGTTTCTTTTGGCAGGCGTTCTTTCATCGTCTTTTCGTTGAAAACATTACTTCCGAAAATCTTTGGTACATCAATCATAGGTATTACCTCACAATAAATACGCAGAGTAAAACTCTTTATATAGGATAAAAACTTATAAAAGTATATATCCGATTTTGCTAATAGTCAAGATTTTTAGCATACTGAATATTTCAGCAAATTTTGCCTTTTCATTTATACGAATTCTTGACTTTGATTATGCCAAACGATATAATTACAGGTAAAGAAAGGTGATAAAATGGTATTGAATTTTACGAAAATGCACGGTATCGGCAACGACTATATTTACTTTGATGCCATATCGCAGAATATCGAAAACCCGTCACAGCTTGCAATAAAGTACAGCGACAGGCATTTCGGTATCGGCTCCGACGGAGTTATTCTTATCTGCAAAAGCGATGTAGCAGACGCAAAAATGAGGATGTTCAACGCTGATGGAAGCGAAGGCAATATGTGCGGAAACGGTATCCGTTGTGTCGGAAAATATATTTATGACCACGGCATTGTTGATAAAGGAAAAAGAACCGTCACGGTTGAAACAAAAAGCGGAATAAAAACGCTTGAACTTTTTGTTAAGAATGATAAGGTCGATATGGTCAAGGTCGATATGGGAAAAGCAGACTTTGAGCCGAAAAATATTCCCGTAATTGTAGATACAGATACGGCGGTCGATGTACCTATTACCGTACTAAGCAAAGAATACAAGGGTACTTGCGTTTCTATGGGAAATCCCCACTGTGTCATTTTTGTTGATGATACAAAGTCGCTTGAACTTGAAAAAATCGGCCCGTATTTTGAGCATAACGCGATTTTCCCCGAAGGTGTCAACACCGAATTTATCAAGGTGATTGACGAGCATACACTTGAAATGCGTGTTTGGGAACGCGGCAGCGGTGAAACCTTTGCCTGCGGTACGGGAGCGTGCGCTTCCGTTTCGGCTGCGTGTAAAAAAGGCTACTGCAAAAAAGGCGAAGACATTACCGTAAAACTTCTCGGCGGTGACCTTGTTATCAATGTTACCGATGAAACGGTATATATGACGGGCACGGCAACAGAAGTATTCAAAGGAGAAATAGAAATATGAAAATAAACAGAAATTTTGACAATCTTGTAGAAAACTATCTCTTTGCCGAGATAGCAAACAGAACAAATAAGTATATAAAAAGCAACCCCGATAAAAAGGTAATCAAACTCGGTATAGGCGATGTAACTTTGCCCCTTGCTCCCGTTGTAGTCGATGCGATGAAAAAAGGCGCCGACGAGTTAAGCCGTAAAGAAACTTTCAAAGGCTATCCCGACTATGAGGGCTACGAATTCTTGCGTAAGGCTGTTTCGGATTATTACAAAAGTTTCGGCGTTACTGTCGACAAAGATGAAATTTTCATTTCAGACGGTGCAAAGTCCGACACAGGTAATATCGGCGATATTTTCTCAAACGATAATGTTGTACTTGTAACCGACCCCGTTTATCCCGTCTATGTTGACTCTAATATTATGTCGGGACGAAAAATCGTTTATGCAGAAAGCAACGAGGAAAACGGTTTTTGTGCTATGCCCGATGAAAATGTAAAGGCTGATATTATCTATCTTTGCTCACCGAACAATCCCACAGGCTCGGTATATTCAAAAGAACAGTTAAAAATCTGGATTGACTATGCACTCAAAAACGACGCGATTATCCTCTATGACTGTGCATACGAGGCCTTTATCGTTGACGACAGCCCGAGAAGTATTTTTGCCGTTGAAGGTGCAAGAAAATGTGCGATTGAATTTTGCTCACTTTCAAAGACAGCAGGATTTACAGGTACTCGCTGCGGTTATACCGTAGTACCGAAAGAGTTAGAGCGTGACGGACATAATATCTACAAACTTTGGTACAGACGCGAAGCAACAAAGTTCAATGGCGTTTCTTATCCCGTTCAGTGTGCCGCTGCCGCAGTTTTCTCCGAAGAAGGACAAAAACAGATAAAAGAAAATCTTGACTATTATAAAGAGAACGCAAGAATAATTTCTTCTGCTATGGATGAACTCGGTATCTACTATACAGGAGGTAAAAATTCTCCGTACATCTGGCTCAAATGCCCCAACGGTATGGGCTCGTGGGAGTTCTTTGATTATCTTCTCGAAAATGCCCAGGTTGTCGGAACACCGGGTGAAGGCTTCGGCAACTGCGGAAAAGGCTATTTCCGCCTTACTTCTTTCGGCAACAGAGAAAACACTATCGAAGCAGTCGAGAGGATAAAAAAACTTCTTTCCGTGTAAAAAATATTATTAAAACTTAGTTTTTTTGCTTTACATATTATTTGTCTTATGATAAAATTTTTATAATATATTTTAGGAGGTTTTGACGTGAAAAAATCTACAAAAATAATCAGTACAGTTTTATTGCTGTGTATAGTTTTGTCAAGCATTATGGTTTTGCAACCGTTTGCTGCCGATGTTGACAGTGCAAAAACGGGGGATACTGCCGAATACACCTATACATACAGTATAACTGTCAGCAGTAAACTTTGTGCTATTGACTATTCTTTCAGCTATGACAAAAGTTTAGTCCTTGACAAAGAAAAATCGACTTTCGGAATCTTTAACGATGATAACGCCATTATCAATGTAGATATTGACGGTATGATTTATGTTAACGCTTCCAGTCCCACAGACAAATTCGATTTCACACAGGGCGGACTTATCGCAAATCTTGTTTTCACCGGCCCAAGTGATTATCAGGGACAAGCCCCGCAACCGGAGAAATTAAAGGTCTATAATGTTGAAAGAGCGTTAGCAAGCGGAGGTTCATTAGGTTATTCTTATGTTCAGGATTTCTGCGGTGTTGTTACATCCGGCGTTGTTCCCGATGAAGATGCACCCACAACTGAGCCTACTGAGGAGCCCACAACTGAGCCTACAGAAGAACCTACACAAGAACCGACAGAAGAGCCTACAACAGAGCCTACAGAAGAACCCACACAAGAGCCCACACAAGAGCCTACACAAGAGCCTACACAAGAGCCGACAGAGCCTGCGGATGTAGTACCGAACTTCCGTGCATCTTCAACACTTGACAATGGCATCAGATTAGACTGGGATGCATATGAAGGCGGAAATGTATACAGATACATTATTTACATCAAAAATGGTAACAAGTGGACAAAAGTTACTTCAACATC
>JAGHTC010000044.1 GCA_018065465.1 Candidatus Ruminococcus equi | reverse complement strand
TTGAATTTTGTCGTTCATATTGAATCACCTATATAAATGCATTAATCAATGTGTTTATAAATCACATCAAAGCAAACTAAAATGTAACAGTCTCCTGTGGTACTGTAAATGATGAAAAGGTTGCTGTAGCATCTTTGAAATAGAAGACCTGCGTATTATTATCATTTTCATCATACTAAGTTTCTGCTTCTTTCAAAAAATCATATACACATTCATAAGTTTGCCTCCTGTTTTTCTTATATTTGGATATTAACATAATCGTTGCGTTATATCAAGGGTGCTTTTTCAATGTAGTGATAATCACTATTCGAAACACCTTTTCATAATAATACTGCCGTTGTCTTTTAGCCATTTGTGCCAAATATCATAATCAGGATAGGCTTTATAAACCTCGTTATAAAACGCTTTTGAATGGTTCATCTGCTTTCGGTGGCACAGTTCGTGAACAACTACGCTGTCGATAACTTCAGGTGGTGTCAGCATTAAAAGACAGTTAAAATTTAAGTTGCCGTCTTTCGTGCAACTTCCCCACCTTGTACGCTGGTTTTTGATAGTGATTTTGCCGTAATCTACTCCGATAATTTCTGCGTACATTTCTACTCTTTTGGGTATATATTCGCACGCACGGTCAAACAGGGCATTTATCTCATCTTCGGATAAATGCCCTAATTTTTGTGCTGTATTTGATTGTTTTTCGCTAACCGCCAGTTTCTTTTTTGTCCATTCTTCGTTCTTGCTCACGAATGATTCTATCTGCTTTTTTGACATCTTCAAAGGAGCACGAACGATCACCTCGGATTCTTTTACTTCCAGCGACATTGTTTTCCGCCTACTGCGGATTAGTGTGTAGTTCACTAAGACCACAACATCTCTTTATAATAATTTTTATTTTATCGGTTCAAAATCGGCTGCTCCGTGTTTACAAAGCGGGCAGATAAAATCATCGGGAAGTTCATCGCCCTCATAAACATATCCGCATACCTTGCACACATAGCCTTTTTTGCCTTCGGTCTTTGGCTTCGGCTTAACATTATTTTGATAATAGGTATAGGTCATTGTTTCTTTGTTGGAAATGACGCGAGATTCCGTAATGGAGCAAATAAACATACCGTGGGTATCAAGGTCAATATACTGCTCCACTTTGAGAGACATAAACGAATTGATATATTTTGGCAGGAAGGCAAGACCATTGTCAGAATGCAAGGGCTCAATATCCGCAAACTTATTAACTGAGCGTCCACTCTTGAATCCGAACGCTTCAAATACTGAAAATGGTGCTTCTACCGACAGACAGTTTACATTCATAATGCCGGTCTGTTTAATAATATGGTGGGAGTAATTCTGCTTGTTGATGCAAACTGCTATTCTGTTCGGCGCATTTGTGACTTGAGATACAGCATTAACAATCAAGCCGTTATCCTTTTCTCCGTCTTTACAGGTAACAACATAAAGTCCATAGCCGATGTTGAAGAGTGCTGACAAATCGTTTTTGTTTGCGGTCTCACCATTTTGAGCAACATACTCTTTGGTTAGTTCTTTTGCAAGAGCATCAACCTGTGATTTACTGTCTTCGTTCAGCGCAGACATAATCTTAACAGTAGTGTCGGTATAGGTAATATTCTTGCAGCCTTCAAGCATTGATTTCATCGTTTTTGCAGCCAAAGGTGCCCATGAGCCGTTTTCGATAAGTCCTACGGTTTTATTTTTAAAGCCACGCTCGGTCAAATGATTGATGAATTCTTTCATAAACGGGAAAATATCGGCATTATAGGTAGTAGTTGCAAGAACGATTTTTCCGTAACGGAAAGCGTCTTCAACACATTCAGCCATATCTTCTCTTGCAAGGTCATTTACAACAACCTTGGGACAACCGTTTGATTTCAATTTTTCGGCAAGAAGTTCGACTGCTTTTTTCGTACCGCCATACACAGAAGTATAGGCAATCATAATGCCTTCGCTTTCTACGCCGTAAGAAGACCAAGTGTTATAGAGGTTCAGATAATAGCCGAGATTTTCTGTCAAAACCGGACCGTGCAGAGGACAGATTGTTTGAATATCCAAAGCGGATGCTTTTTTAAGAAGTGCCTGCACCTGTGCTCCGTACTTTCCGACGATACCGAAATAATACCTTCTCGCTTCACATGCCCAATCTTCTTTTACATCCAGTGCCCCGAATTTTCCGAATCCGTCCGCGGAGAACAGCACCTTATCCGTGCTGTCATAGGTAACGATAACCTCCGGCCAGTGTACCATTGGCGCAGTTACAAACGTCAGTGTATGCTTGCCAAGTGAAAGTGTATCACCTTCACCGACAATGATTCTGCGATCTTCAAAATCTGTTCCGAAGAAGTTTTTCATCATTGTGAATGCCCTTACAGAGGAAACAACGGTTGCCTGAGGGTAGGTATTCATAAACTGTACAATATTTGCAGAGTGGTCAGGTTCCATGTGCTGCACAATCAGGTAATCAGGTTTCCTGTCGCCGAGTGCTTTCGCCAGATTATCGAGCCATTCGTGAGTAAATCTTCTGTCAACCGTATCCATAACAGCGATTTTTTCATCTAAAATAACATAGGAATTATATGCCATCCCATTCGGAACAATATACTGACCTTCAAACAAATCAATTTGATGGTCATTCACACCTGCATATTTGATGTCATTGGTAATTTGCATTTCAAATCCTCCTGTGAAAATTGAGATTAAAATTTTTGTGTTTTTAAACTATTAATGAAATGATAATACAAAAGCCTATATTTATTATAACAAGACATCGTGCAAATTTAATATCAAATTAGAAATATATCGGATTAATAAAATTCTTCTTCATCTTCCCCGCCTTCATCCTCGTTTATGAGTTCTTCGAGGAACATGAACTCGAGGGTTTGTTCGCCATAGTCAAGGTGACCGTCACCGTTGAAATCAAACATATCTCCAAAAATACCGTCTGTCATTATAAAGCCTCCTGTTTATTCAAAAATAATACTGCCGGGTTTATCTGCACTTGTTGTTACAGAAAACAAACTATACTTTGATATTGCTGCAAAATATTCTGATTCGCTTAATTTATCTTCATAGTTTTTCTCTATCATATTAATTGTTTCACTGAGTTGAAACATTACTGCTGCCTCGTGTTTGCAGTGATAGTTGCAATAGCAATCACATACTAAGTTGCTAATCATCCCGTTTTTATATGTAAAGTCAACCTCGTAAGCCTTACTGCCAAAAACTATTGCTTTTCCTTTAGTTCCATCAACAGAGATATATACTACATTGTTGTCAGTATAATATTCATGTCCACGACTTACAATTTCACTTGTAAAGCCAATGCCCGGAAAATCATCAAGTTTATATTCTTCTGTATTATCGTCCTCGCCATATATGATTTCCTCTTCATCATTTCCTTTTGCTTTATACCAAGTGATTACCTTACTATACGGAATTGTACTTTTATTAAATGAAATCATATGAGAGTTTGCAAAGAAAAATTTTCCGCTTATTTTTGTATCTGCAACTGCAATAACCTTTTTATAATCGGATAATTTTATCTTGAAATTATATGATACTTTAGTCACCAATCCTCTGATTCCTTCAAACTTCCCATCGACAAATACAATATCGCCTTTCTTCAAATCAAAGTTATCGTTAAAATATATAAACGAGCAACCGTTTTCTGAAAAATACACATCAACAAGTGATTTTCTCGGTGTACAAGTATTCTGTTGTGTAATTTTAATATCAAGTATTTCTTTCTCATAATCATTTGCTGTAAACCCAATTTTGTAACTCATAATTTACCTCCTGAAGTATAAATATTGTAAGAATTTCAATTATCTCTGTCAATTGGCACGATATAGTCTTCTTCTCGTTTTTCATCGACAGTCCACTTGCCGAGGCCGTCATTGTAAGTGTGGCGGATATATCGCACATCTTTGACTCTTTCGTACCCTTGTTTACGAAGTCGCTTGTTTTCGGCATTTTCTGCGACTTTTCCGATAATCTGAAATGGCAGTAGTAATATTTTGAACACAAGTTCTATCAGCCAAATTACCACTAACATTCCCAAACATACTAAAGCAGTAAGCATATCGCACCTCCAAAAGATATATTTTTATTTTGGTACAATATAATTTTATCAAAAGTAGTGTCCCATAATCTTCTCTTTGCTCGCAAAAAAGGCAAAACAAAACAGCGAGTGTACCAATAAAGATACACTCACTGTTGGTTTACTAATAAAAATACCCATAGCAACAATTTGGTACTATGGGTATAAGTTTATTTAGATAGTAAAGTGTTTTCCGACATTATCCGAGCAAGAGAGTTTTGAAATATATCGCTGGATGTGAGTACAGTCTAATATAGAGATTTTACCGTTACCGTCCGCATCACAACAAAGCAAGTCTTCATCTGTCAGTTTATCATCAAAAAATGCAAGATATCTTTGAATAATCGTAACATCAATAATGGTAATTTCACCATCATGGTCTACATCGCCATAGATATATGTATGCTCATTTGTCATATACAAAATGTCGTCCATTATGGAAAGAGAGTAATTGTTATTATCGGAGAAGAAACAGGCTAAATACGCATTCTTCATGGTGGCATCTGAGACCGGAATCGGATTTGAATCAGATGGGGTTTTCTGCATGGAAATACCGATGCTCATGTCGTTTGGTGCATTTTCACCATCCATGATGGTAAGCATCGTTTTTTGATTGAAATTATTCAGATACAGA
>JAGHTC010000073.1 GCA_018065465.1 Candidatus Ruminococcus equi | reverse complement strand
TAAAGTGATGTTTGCCCTATCGGGCAAGTGATGTTGCTCGTTTCACTCGCAGTGATGTTTTAGCAAAGCAAAAGTGATGTGATATGTTTCAAAACGCCGATAGGCACATCACTTGACGAAGTCAAACATCACGCTGAAAAGCACATCACATTCCGCTTGCGGAACACATCGTTCAAAAAAGTCCCTTTTGTCATCTGACAAAAGGGACTTTTTTGTTGGTCCGAGTGACTGGAGTCGAACCAGCGGCCTCTTGAACCCCATTCAAGCGCGCTACCAAACTGCGCCACACCCGGAAATATTTTTTGCAACATTAGTATTCTATCACAAATAAAAAAAATATGCAAGTGCTTTCGGCATAGTTTTTGTTGCCGAAAGCACTTTTTTAGTGAAATCAGTTGCTCGGGAAGAATTTTTCGTGGATTGCTGTTACTGCGTTGTCAGCATCCTTCTTGTCAATCAATACGGAAACCTTGATTTCGCTTGTGGAAATCATATGGATGTTTATCTGGCTGTTGTAGAGAGCCTCAAACATTTTTGATGCTACGCCTGCGTGGCTTTCCATACCCGCGCCGACAATACTGATTTTTGCAACATTGTCGTCATAGTGGACTTCGCCTGCGCCGTTGCTTTCTGCAAAAGCTTTTGAAATTTCAACAGCCAAAGCACCTTTGTTCTTTGCTACGGTAAAAGCGATATCTTTTGTATTGTTTCTGCCTACTGATTGCAAAATGATATCAATATTTATATCCTTTGCGGAAAGCTTTGAGAAAAGTCTGAAAGCAAGACCGGGCTTGTCGGGTATATCCGAGATTGAAACTCTTGCGACATCGGTATCTTTTGCTACACCGCTGATTAACATTTTTTCCATATTGGCATTCTCCTTTACGATTGTTCCGGGTTTATTTGTCAGACTTGAAAGAACTTCAAGTTCAATGTTGTATTTCTTTGCCATTTCGACAGAACGGTTGTTAAGAACCTGTGCACCGAGGGTAGCAAGTTCGAGCATCTCGTCGTAGGATATCTCGTCAAGTTTGATTGCGCCCTCGACTTTTCTCGGGTCTGCTGTGTAAACGCCCTCAACATCTGTGTAAATCTGGCACAAGTCGGCGTTCATAGCGGCGGCAATTGCTACAGCGCTTGTATCCGAACCGCCTCTGCCCAAAGTTGTGATATCGTCATATCTGCTGATACCCTGAAAACCCGTGACAACAACGATTTTTTTATTTTCAAGTTCTCTTTTGATTCTCTCTGCGGTAACATCTTTAATTCTTGCGGATGTGTGGGCTGAAGAAGTCTGAAAACCTGCCTGCCAGCCTGTCAGCGATATTGCCGGACAGCCGAGTTTTTGTATTGCCATAGCAAGAAGCGAAGCGGAAATCTGTTCGCCTGATGATAAAAGCATATCCATTTCTCTTGCTGTGGGATTTTCGTTAATCTCGTTAGCCTTTGCGATAAGGTCGTCTGTCGTGTCGCCTTGTGCCGATACGACGACGACAACATCATCGCCGTTTTTATATTTATTTGTTACTATGGATGCAACATTAAAAACATGTTCTGCATCCTTGACGGATGAACCGCCGAATTTCTGTACTATTAAACTCATTGTAAATCTCCTATTATAAATCGCCGATTCTGATAGCGGATTTTACGCTAATGCCGAGGCTGTTCAGTTTTTCAATCTTCTCACAGATTGAGCCGAAAGTTTCTTCCTCCGTAACGAAAGCAACTTCCGATTCGGGTGCATCGGGATTAGTAAGAATGTGAATATCCGAGAACAGTTCTCTTGCCTTATTATATGCAAAATCTCTGTCGTCTGTAATGGCGCGAATATACATAGCCGTAACGGATTTTTTGTAATCGAGAACGGATGAGTTGTCCGAATCCGCCCAGAAAAGATGTTTGCGATTTTTTAAGTGTTTTGCACAGTCAACGATATCGGCAACAACAGCACTTGCTGTCGGCAGTTTGCCTGCACCTTTGCCGTAGAAAACAACGTCGCCCGTACAGTCACCGCGTACCATAATACCGTTGAATACATCGTCAATATTTGCAAGTTGGCTTGTATTCGGTATAAACATCGGAGCAACAAGGATATCGCACATATTGTTCTCAACAAGTTTAACCTTGCCGATAAGTTTGATAACACCGCCCCAGATTTCTGCGTATTTTACATCTTCCAAAGTGATATCGGATATACCTTTTGTGTAGACTGCATCGGGATAAATATGCTTTGAAAAAGCAAGGGAAGCGAGTATGCAGATTTTCCTGCAGGCGTCGTAGCCTTCAACATCCGCTTCGGGATTTCTCTCTGCATAGCCGAGCTTTTGTGCAAGGGCGAGAGCATCTTCAAAAGTCATTCCCTCGGTTATCATTTTGGTGAGTATAAAGTTAGTTGTGCCGTTTAAAATGCCTGCGATTTCGTCAACATTGTTGGCAACAAGGCATTGGTTCATCGGGCGAATTATCGGGATACCACCGCCGACAGATGCCTCAAAAAGGAAGTTTGTATTGTTTTCTTTTGCTATAGCGAGCAGTTCGGCACCGTAAGCTGCAACCAATTCTTTGTTGGATGTAACAACACTTTTGCCACAAGAGAGACAAGCCTTTACATAGTCATAAGCAGGGTGTAGTCCGCCCATAACTTCAACAACAATACCGACATCGATATCATTGATAATGTCATCAAAAGACTTTGTAAATCTGTCACAAAGAGGACTGTCGGGGAAGTCTCGTAAATCGAGAATATATTTTATGTATAACTCTTCGCCTAATGAAGCAAAGAGTTTGTTCTTATGAGTGGTAAGTATTTCGGCAACGCCGGAGCCGACGACTCCGTGTCCCATAATAGCAACTGATACCATGTGTTTTACCTTCTATCTATCTGAAATATATTATTCAAATCCGTTTTGCGGAATTTGTGTACCTGTTTCGGGTTGTCCCGTCGCCTCTGTTGCTGGAGACTCGGAAGGATTTTCTCCGGTTGGTGTCTCACTGCCCGATTCGGTCTTTGAACTTGTATTGGAACCCGAGTCGGAGGATTCATAATAACTTGAGTCGTTATTGTAGTTACCGCCTGTACCTGCAAGGTGATAACCGCCACAGTAATCCGGCAGTTCATTTGCGGGATAATAGCCTGTGCCTGTATTACCGCAGCCGGCTGTTGCTAGAAGTCCTGAGCCTTTGCAGTAGGTGGCTGTAACAACGGAACTCGGCTGAGTGAATTCTTTGTATTCTTTATGTGAAAGATATTCGCTCATAACATCGTGCCACAAAACGGTAGCAAGTTGATAATAAGGAATGGTAGCGGGGTTATCGTAACCGACCCAGCACGCAAGCGCACAGTGGGGAGAACATCCGACAAACCAAATATCTTTATCATCATCGGTAGTACCTGTTTTACCGACAATATCCCAGCCTGAAATTGCGGCGTAGGGAGAAGCCGAGTGTTGTGATGTTTCAACATTGTATTTCAACAGCCTGTTCATCTGATATGCTGTTTCTTCCGTATATGCTTCAACAGGAGCGTTGTTGCGGTTGTCAAGGATAATTGTACCGTTTTGGTCGGTAACATAGTAATAGGTGTACGGCTTGTAGTAAAGTCCGCCGTTTCCGACATATTCGATAGCGGCAGCCATTTCTCTGACGGTGACACCGCCTTCCATACCACCGATGGACAACGCACCGACATTAACCGCGTCGGCGTCTGTAAGGTGAGTAAATCCAAGGTTTCCTGTAGCCTGATTGTAAGCGTTTTGCGTACCGATAAGTTTCAAAGTCTGAACAGCGGCGGCGTTCGAAGACCACGCGATGGCCTCGGGAACGGTCATATATCCGTTGTAGTAGCCGTATGCGTTGTTAGGACCTTTGACAGGATATCCGTCAACAACTCTCCAGTCGTCAATAGGTTCGTCCTGTACGAGAGAAGAATATGTGATAATATCCATATCAAGAGCCAAGGGATATGCCATAACTCCTTTGATAGAAGAACCCGGCTGTAAAACCGCATCCGAAGCACGGTCAAAAAGAAGGTTTCCGTCTTTCGGGTCGGAAGAACCTGCTGTGCAGATAACTCTGCCATCGAAATCTACCATTTCGATACCTGTCTGCAAATCAGAGTCATATCCGTCTTTAAAGTTTCGTGCTTTTTCCTCAATCATTTCCTGGGATTTGAGGTCCATCGCACAGTAAATCTGCAAACCTTCGGTGTAAAGTTTTTCCGAAGCGGCACTCTCGCTTATATCGTAATATTTTGCAAGGTCCACAACGAGGTCGCCGTACATTTGGTCAATATACCAGTTTTGAATATTCTTTTCGTCGTCTTCTTCCTCTTCATCGTCGTTAGTGACTTTCTTGAAAGTGAGCGTTTCGCTTTCTTTCTTAGCACTCTCGTATTCGTCTTTTGTTATCATATCTTGGTCATACATTTCTTTGAGTACGATTTCCCTACGAATCTTATTGTTTTCCGGGAAAACAAGAGGATTCCACTTTGACGGGTTTTGTGTGATACCTGCGATTGCGGCACATTCACAAAGAGAACATTCGGAAATCGGCTTGTCAAAGTAAAGTTCGCTGGCGGCTTCAACGCCCTGTGCGTTGTTACCGAAGTTTACGACATTGAGGTATGCTTCGAGGATATCGTCCTTTGAGTATTCTTTCTCGATATTCAGCGCTCTGAAAATCTCACGAAGTTTACGGGTAAGGCTTACTTCGTTATCGTCTGTTATGTTCTTTACAACTTGCTGGGTGAGTGTACTTCCGCCGTAGTTGTTTGAACCCGATAACAGCGAGAGGATAGCCGAGCCTGTTCTGTACCAGTCAACACCGCGGTGAGAGTAAAAACGCTTGTCCTCAATCGCGATTATTGCTTTCGGCATCGCTTCGGGCATTTCGTTTAGGTCAACCCAGATACGGTTTTCAGTTCCGTAGAGTGTTTGGTATTCAACAAACTGTTCTGTTTCGGGGTCTTCAATATAGATGAAACTCGAAAGGTTCAGCGAACGGGCGTTAAGGTCGATACCTGTAGGCTCGCTTGCAAGTTTCAAGACATATATTCCGATTGAAATAGCAACGATAAGTCCTGCACAAAGGCAAACCAAAAGCAAAGTGGCAACAACTTTCCATATAGCTTTCAAAACGCCTTTTGCACCGTTTGGTTTCTTATCAAGGTCTATTTTGTCAGTATATTTGCTGATGTCGGTTTTTCTCATTCGTCCGACCTCCTCATAAAAAACATATAGCCAAAATAATTATACCACTATTAAAAGGAAAAATAAAGT
>JAGHTC010000003.1 GCA_018065465.1 Candidatus Ruminococcus equi | reverse complement strand
CCCTTTTACAGAATAATTAAATCTTTATCAATATTTGCAAGGCTTTCACTACCATTTTGAGTTACCCTGTACATATCTTCGATACGGACACCGAAGTTGTTTTCGATATAAATTCCCGGTTCAACGGTAATAATCATATTTTCTTTCAAAGAATTATTATTCGTTCTGTATACTGTCGGCAGTTCGTGAATTTCGAGTCCTACTCCGTGCCCTGTTGTATGCCCAAAACAACTGCCGTAGCCGAATTTTTCGATATGATTTCTGGCGCTGATATCTACCGCAGAAATACTTTCATCGGGTTTTATCTTTTCTTTTGCCAAGTTGTGAGCAGTTAAAACAATGTTATATACTTCCCGCATTTTGTCGGTTGCGTAGCCTACCGCTACAGTTCTTGTCATATCGCTATGATAACCATCATAGACAGCACCGATATCGAAAGTGAAAAAATCGCCCGCTTTTACTGTGTTTTCGGTTGGGACACCGTGGGGCTTTGATGTATTTTTTCCGCAAATTGTTATCGGGTCAAAAGCTGGTTTTTCTGCTCCGTAAAGATAGATTCTGTAGAGAAATTCCGCACAGATTTTCTTTTCGCTTACGCCTTCTTTGATAAAATTTAATGTTTCAAGATAGGCTTTTTCGGTAATTTTCTGTGCTGTTTCTATCTTCGCTATCTCATCGGGAGTTTTCACCACTCTGATATTTTGAAGCTTTTTGGAAAGTTTGAAATCACTTCTTACTTCTGCGTTGAGTTTTTCTTTCAAAATGTTTTTGAATTCAAGTGTAACACTCTGCTCCTCAATAAAAACCGTCTTTATATTGTGTCTTTGTAAAATCTCGTTTACAGAGTCATACAAATTATTATAGACGACTACGGTTATTTCTCTATTAGAATTATTCTTTGCGGCTTCGCCGTAGCGAAAATCGACAAGAAGATAGACACAATCGGATGTTACGATAACCGCACCCGCAGATGAACGAAAAGAAGAAATATACTTTCTGTTTACATCCGATGAAATAAACAACGCGTGACTTTTATCTTCAATTAGGTTAGTAAATTTATCGAGCATCTTTCTCAAATCCTTTTGCTAAATAGTCTATTGCTTCATAATATGATTTTTCAAATTTGCCGTAAAACTGTTTTTTGCAGACATCTTTTATTACAGAGATTTTTCTGAAATCTTCCCTGCTGTAAATATCCGACAAATGGACTTCGACAAATGGAATATCGGAACATTCTATTGCATCTCGAATAGCGTAGGAATAGTGGGTATATGCGCCGGCATTTATGATGCAGGCATCAAAATTTTCATCTGCTTCGTTGATGATATCAATTATGTCGCCTTCGTGGTTAGTTTGCATTATTTCTACCGAGATATCGAGGTTTTCTGCATAATCTTCTATTCTCTTGCAGAGTTCTTCGTAAGACAAATTCCCGTATATATCGCTGTTTCGTTTTGAAAGCATATTTAGGTTTGCACCGTTTATGACAAGAATATTCAAAAAATCACCTCAATGAAAATAAAAACGGACAGGAAAACTCTGTCCGCTTTTTTAAGTATTATTTGTATTTACGCTTGCGAGCCGCTTCGGATTTCTTCTTACGCCTTACAGAAGGCTTTTCGTAAGCTTCTCTTTTGCGAACTTCAGCGATAACGCCAGCTCTTGCGCACTGCTTCTTAAATCTTCTGAGAGCGCTTTCAAGAGATTCGTTTTCTTTGAGTCTGACTTCCGACATTTATTTCCCTCCCATCCGCCATAAGGCAGGGGTAATTCGCATAATGCTTTGCTTATTATACAATAATGTGCTAAATGTGTCAAGTATGATATAACAGAAAATCTGTATTTTTGACAAAATTCCTGTTAAGGCTTGACAACGATATTGACAAGTTTGCCTTTTACGTAGATTTCTTTGACAATATTCATACCGTTTATTGCTTCGGTTACTTTTGCATCTGATTTAGCAAGAGAAATTGCTGTTTCGTTGTCACAATCGGCGGGAATAAGGAGTTTTGCTTTAATTTTGCCGTTGACCTGTGCAACGATTTCAACAGTATCTTCTACACACTTGCTCTCGTCGTATTTAGGCCAAGATGCCTCGGCAACAAGGCCGTCACCCAAAGAGCATACACTCCATATTTCCTCGGTGATATGCGGTGCAAAGGGATTTAAGAGCAAGGAGAAAATACGCAATTCTTCTTTAGTAATCTTTTCGGTTGCATAAATGCTGTTGATAAGCGACATCAATGACGCAATAGCGGTATTAAACTTGATGTTTTCTATATCATCGGAAACTTTCTTTATTGTCTTGTGGAATTCTTTTTCAAGTTCGGGACGGATGAAGTTGCCGTCTGTGACGATAGTCTGCAAATTATAATAACGCTCTAAAAATCTACGGCAGCCTTTAATACTCTTGGGACTCCAGGGAGCGGCTTTCTCAAAATCGCCGATAAACATTTCGTAAAGTCTTAATGTATCGGCACCGTACTCGTTGATGATATCATCGGGATTTACTACATTTCCTCTTGATTTGCTCATCTTTTCGCCGTTTTCGCCCAAAATCATACCGTGGCTTGTACGCTTGCTGTACGGTTCTTTTGTGGGAACAACGCCGATATCATAGAGGAACTTGTGCCAGAAACGGCTGTAAAGCAAATGGAGGGTTGTATGTTCCATACCGCCGTTGTACCAATCGACATTGTTCCAATATTTTAATGCTTCTTCTGATGCTAATGCTTTGTCGTTGTGGGGGTCTGTGTATCTTAGATAATACCAGGATGAACCTGCCCACTGGGGCATTGTGTCGGTTTCTCTGTATGCTTTTTTACCGCATTTCGGACAGGTGGTTTCTACCCAATCGGTCATATTTGCAAGCGGTGACTCGCCGTTATCGGTAGGCTCGTAGGACTCCACCATAGGAAGTTTCAGCGGTAATTCGCTTTCATCAATGGCAACATATCCGCAATCGTCACACTTGACAATCGGGATAGGCTCGCCCCAATAACGCTGACGGGAGAATACCCAGTCACGCAGTTTGTAGTTTACTTTTTCGTGGCCTATTCCCTTTTCGGTAAGATATTCGATTATCTTTTTCTTTGCGTCTTCGACAGACAAGCCGTTAAGGAAATCGGAATTTACAAGAACGCCTGTAGCACAGTCGGTAAATGCTTCTTCGTTGACATCTTTTCCGCCTTTTACTACTTCGATAATCTCGATATCGAACTTCTTTGCAAATTCCCAGTCACGGGTATCGTGGGCGGGTACTGCCATAATTGCGCCTGTACCGTAGGAAATGAGAACATAGTCGGAAATGTAAATCGGGATTTCTCTGCCGTTTACGGGATTGATTGCAGAAACGCCGAGAAGTTTTACACCGGTTTTGTCCTTGTTCATTTCGGTACGCTCAAAGTCGGATTTCTTTGAAGACTCGACCTGATATGCTCTTACTTCGTCAATATTTTCTATCTTGTCTGCATATTTCTCTACAAAAGGATGTTCAGGAGAAATTACCATATATGTAGCACCGAAAAGTGTATCGGGACGGGTAGTATATACCAGAAGGTCTTCACCGAATGTTGTTTTGAAGTTGACCTCGGCGCCGGTACTTCTGCCAATCCAGTTAATTTGTTGTGCTTTTACTCTGTCGGGATAATCAACAAGAGCCAAATCGTCGATAAGTCTGTCTGCGTATTCGGTGATTTTCAACATCCATTGGGATTTTACTTTTCGTACAACTTCGCTTTGGCAACGCTCACAAACGCCGTTGACTACTTCTTCGTTAGCAAGAACGCATTTGCAGGAAGTACACCAGTTTACGGACATTTCCTTTTTGTATGCAAGGCCGTGCTTGAAAAGTTGCAGGAAAATCCACTGTGTCCATTTATAATAATCGGGGTCGGTGGTGTTTATCTCTCTGCTCCAATCAAAAGAAATACCCAAAGACTGAATTTGCTTTTTAAATCTTGCGATATTGTTCTTTGTTACAACTTCGGGATGAACATGATTTTTTATCGCAAAGTTCTCGGTGGGCAAGCCGAAAGCATCCCATCCGATAGGATAAAGCACATTGTATCCTTCAAGTCTGCGTTTTCTTGAAACGGTGTCAAGTGCGGTATAAGGACGCGGATGACCTACATGAAGTCCCTGTCCCGAGGGGTAAGGGAATTCGATAAGCGCAAAGAATTTTTCTTTCTCAGAATTATTCTCTGCATGGAAAACTCCTTTTTCCTCCCAAGCTTGTTGCCATTTCGGTTCGATTTTTTTATGTTCGTATTTCAAAGTAAACCCTCCCAAGGTTTCGAAAATTCTATTTAGAGTACATCACTGATGTCAATTTCTTCGCCGTCTTCCCAGAGTCGTTCAAGGTCGTAGTACTTTCTTGCTTCATCGGAAAAGACATGAACGATTACATCGATATAGTCAAGCAAAATCCAACTGTTTGAACGATAGCCTTCAATATGGCTGACTGATACACCCATATCGTCAAGGGTTGTTTCGACTTCATCACTGAGTGCTTTTACATGGGTAGATGAGTTACCTGTTGCAATAACCATATAGTCGGCAATCACGGAAACCGCATCGATTTTTATCACCTTTATATTAAGACCTTTTTTGTCGCTTAATATTTTTGCTGTATTTTTTGCTAAAGTTAATGAATCCATATTTTCACCTGTTCTGTAAAATTTCGTTATATGCCATAACGGCATCAAGGCTCACAATTCGGCCTTGGTCGATAAGCCTTTTTATTGTAAAGGACAAGCCGTAGAGCATACCTTCTTCAAGAGAAATCTCAGACTTTGCTCTTATTACTTCGACATCGGGATAATCTCTCTCTGCACTTGTGAAGTCGGCAAGGAAAATCACCTTTTCGAGTACAGACATATTTGCTCTTGCGGTTGTGTGATATCTTACGGCATTTAGAATATCCTCATCATCAATGCCGATAAAGTCACGGAGATATACCATGCCCGAGATAGCGTGCCATAGTTTTTGGGCTGACTTTTCACAAGCGTTAAGAATTATACCACCGTTTTCGATAATTTTCAACTGTTCATCAAACGGCATCTCTTTTGTTATGTCGTGCAAAAGTCCCGCTACCTCTGCTTTCTTTTCATCGGCACCGTATTTTTTTGCAAATTTTACTGCCTCTTTTGACACATTGAGACAGTGAGTATATCTTCTTTCACTTAGTTTTTCTTTTAGTAATGCTTTGTACTCATCTACTTTATTCGTATCCATATAACTTATTATCCTCAATATACTTAATAACTTGTTTGTCCAAAAAATCCTCGGTATTTTCACTGTTTTTTATCATTTGTCGAACTTTTGTGGATGATATATCTTCTATGGTGCTTTCGTAAAATCTTGCTTTGCAGCCGTATTTTTTATATCCTTCATACGCTTTTTGCATATCTTCTGCTGATACATCATCACGCAAAGAGGCAAGTATCACGGCATTTTTCATTATGTATTCGAAGTCGTGCCATTTGTCAAGAGTCAAGAACATATCGGCTCCGACTATCAGGAAAAACTCGGTATCGTCACCATACATATTTTTGAGCTCTCTTATTGTGTCACTCGTAAAACTTTTTCCTTTTCTTTTTATCTCGATATCGGAAACTTTGATTTTCGGGTGATTTTCAGTTGCAAGAGTACACATATTCAAACGATGAATCGGGCTTATTATTTCACTGTTATTTTTCAGCGGGGTTATATTGGTCGGCACTAAAACTACTTCTGTTAAATTCTCTTTTTCGATAAAGATTTCACACAGTTTTATGTGCGCTTTATGGACGGGGTTGAAACTCCCGCCGAACATTGCAATCTTTTTCATATTATTTAATCAATTTTATTTTAGGTTCTTTTTCGTTCCTTCTGTAAAGCACAAATTTTGTACCGATAACCTGAACAACATCGGCGTTAAGTTTTTCTGCTATCGTGTCGGCTGCCTCACGAACGGTAACATCTGCATGGGGCAAAACTTTGCCTTTGATAAGTTCGCGAGCGGTTATTGCTTCGTCTGCGGTTTTGTAGACATCTTCGTCAAGTCCGCCTTTTCCTACCATAACTACTGTATCAATAGGATTTGCAAGGCCGCGCAGATAGGCTCTTTGTTTACTTGTTAACATCAAAACTCCTCCTTGAATAAAGAAAGTTGTTCTTTGAGTTTTCGCAGTGCTTTTCCCCTATGGCTTATTTTATCCTTTTCATCGCCGTCCATAGAGGCAAAACTTTTACCCTCAACTGCAAAAATCGGGTCGTAACCGAGTCCGTTTGTACCGACAGGCTCAAAAAGAATATTTCCATAGCAATAATCTTCGCATTTGATAATTCTGCCGTTTCTTAAAATACAACAGATAGAACAGGTAAAGTGGGCTGTTCTGTCTTTTTCTTCTACTGCTGACATTTCGTCAAGGATTTTTGCTATTTTTACTTTGTCATCGGATGAATTTGCATAGCGTGCGGAATACACACCCGGTCTGCCTGAGAGAGCGTCTATACAAAGTCCTGAGTCGTCTGCGATAACATTACAATCGCATTTATCAAAAGCGGATTTTGCTTTGATGTAGGCATTTTCTTCGAATGTTGTACCTGTTTCTTCGACATCTCCTAAATCAATTCCCGCGTCTTTTGCAGTGACTGCTTCGATGCCGAGAGGAATCAAAATTCTGTTGAGTTCGATAAGTTTTTTCGGGTTATTTGTTGCTATAATAAATTTGCTCATACCTGCTCCTTTGAAAACAAAGCGTTTGCAAAATCTTCGGCATCAAACGGCTGTAAATCGTCTACGCCTTCGCCTACGCCGATAAACTTTACGGGGATATTCAAACCGTCTTTTATTGCGAGGACAACGCCGCCCTTTGCGGTACCGTCGAGTTTAGTAAGCACAATACCGCTGATACCGGTTGCTTTTGAAAACTCTACTGCCTGATTTACTGCATTTTGACCGGTTGTTGCGTCTAATACAAGTAAAAACTCTTTGTCGGCATCGGGCAACTCTCTGTCGATAATTCTGCGGATTTTTGCAAGCTCGTCCATAAGATGTTTTTTGTTATGAAGTCTGCCTGCTGTGTCACAAATTACGATATCGGCACCCTTTGCCTTTGCGGAAGAAATCGCATCAAAAACAACTGCTGCTGGGTCCGAACCTTCGTTTTGTTTTACTATATCGGCTTTACTTCTTTCTGCCCAAACCTGCAACTGCTCAATAGCGGCGGCACGGAATGTATCGGCAGCGGCTAAAGTAACCTTTTTGCCCTGAGATACATAGTAATTAGCAAGTTTTCCGATTGTTGTCGTCTTTCCGACACCGTTGACACCGATAACGAGGATTACGGACGGCTTTGTGTTAAGCACCATTTCGTTGCCTTCTTTGAGCATATCTGCAACGGTTTCTTTTAATAAATCCATAATAGCGTCGGGGTCGGTTATGCCTTGTGACTTGACTTTGTCACGAAGAACATCACAGATTTTTTCTGCTGTTGCGACACCGACATCGCCCATTACAAGGAGTTCTTCAAGTTCTTCGAAAAGTTCTTCGTCTATTTTTGTAAATGATTTCAGCATTGAGTCAATAGAACCGACAACGCCGTCACGGGTTTTCTTTAAGCCTTCTTTTATTTTACTGAAAAATCCCATATATCCTCCAAATTATGCTTTAATTCCTAATTTTGAAGCAACTTCGCTTGCACGCAATTCAAGAAGCTTCGAGATACCCTCATCCTGCATAGTAACACCATAGAGAACATCGGCTTCTTCCATAGTACCACGACGGTGTGTGATAAGAATAAACTGGGTATCGTCGGTAAGGTTGCGAAGGTACTTTGCAAAGCGATCAACATTGACTTCGTCGAGGGCAGCTTCAATCTCATCCATAACGCAGAATGGTGCGGGACGGACTTTCATAATCGCAAAGTACAAAGCAATTGCAACAAGGGCTTTTTCACCGCCGGACAATGCCTCTAGATGGACAACGATTTTTCCCGGTGGGTGAACGATGATATCAATTCCGCTTGTTAAGATTTCTTCCGGATTTGTAAGTTCAAGCGACGCAGTACCGCCGCCGAAAAGTTCTTTGAAAGTTTCGGAGAAATTCTTGTTTATCTCGGCAAATGATGTGACAAATACATCTTTCATCTGTTTTGTCAGTTCGACAATCAACGACTCTATTTCCTTTTTCGAGGTTTCAACATCGTCGACCTGAGTTTTCATAAATTCGTATCTTTCAGACACTTCTTTATACTCTTCAATGGCGGAGACATTGACATTTCCGAGAGATTTTATCTTTTGTTTGAGTTCTGTAAGCCTTTGTTTTGCTTTTGATAAGTCTTCTATCTCGACTGCCTGTTCTTCTGCTTCTCTGCGGGTTAGTTCATATTCTTCCCAAAGTTTTGAGATAATATCGTCGAACTGCTTTTGAAGATTTATTTTTCTTTCTTCAAGTCGAGAATATTCATTAGAAGCAAGTTCACGCTCGGTGTTTTTATCACGCTCAATCGTACGAAGTTCAACAGAACGCTTTTCAAGTTCATCGAGGAAATCATTGTTATTTGCTATTTCTTCATTTTTTGCTACAACTTTTTGCTGTAACAATTCAATTTGAGTATTGATATTTTGAATTTTTAATTCTAACTGAGAATTATTTTCAACTAAAACAGAAATC
This sequence comes from Candidatus Ruminococcus equi, assembly GCA_018065465.1. Taxonomy (GTDB): domain Bacteria; phylum Bacillota; class Clostridia; order Oscillospirales; family Acutalibacteraceae; genus Ruminococcoides; species Ruminococcoides equi. Next base: position 54,214 of record JAGHTC010000003.1, on the reverse strand, counting down.
TGTCCTTCAAGTTCTTTTATGAGTTCGTCCTGATTTTCGCCTGATTTTCTGGATAATTCTATTTCAGTACGAATATTCTCTATATCTTTCTGCATCGTTACGATTTCAAGACGCAGTTCCTGCAATTCTTCAGACAATCTCTCACGCTTTTGAGAAAGTTCTTCTCTGTTGCCGGTGAGTTCTCGAATTTTCAGTTCATGTGTTTCTATCTCAGCAGTATACTTTTGCAAAACTTTTTTGGCGGTTGCGCCCATCACTTTTGCTTGTTCGATTTTGCTTTGTAGAGATGTTATTTCACGCTCAATTTCGGTTACGGTAATACGGATGTTGTTAAGTTCATTCGTACAAGCAGAAAGTTCAGCCTGCAATCTTACAAGTTCCTGCTGAGCGGTAGACAAATCCGCCCTGATGCCGAGTAAATCCGCCTCATATTTTGCATAAGTTTCCTGTGCTTTTTTATATTCATCAAAAGCACTCTTGGCTTTTTCTTTGAGTTTTTCTGCCTCGATATTCAACGATTCAATCTCGGATTCACGAGACAAAAGACCGCTTTTCTTAGTAAGCGAACCGCCTGTAAACGAACCGCCTGCATTGATAACCTGTCCGTCGAGAGTTACTACCATAAAGCGATAGGAATATTGTTTTGCTATTTTTGCGGCGCTGTTTAGGTCTTCGGCAACTACTATTCTACCGAGTAACGACGACATGATATCCGCATACTTTTTGTCACAGGTACAAAGTTTATCTGCTATACCGATATAGCCGTAACATTCGTCGAGACCTTTTTCATCGAGTGTTCTCGGCTTTATTGTGGTTATGGGCAAAAATGTTGCTCTGCCTGCGTCACGCTTTTTGAGCAAGCTCATTGCACGCTTTGCATCTTCATCTGTTTTTGTGATGATGTTCTGCATCTTTGAGCCGAGTGCGGTTTCGATGGCAATATTGTACTCTTTCGGCACTCTTATAAGAGATGATACAGGTCCGCAGATACCGCCTAACGCACCTTTTTCAGCCTCTTTCATAACAACTTTTACGCTGTTATAGAAACCTTCGTAATTTCTTGCCAAATCGGAAAGAAGTTTTGCACGGCGGGATTTTTCCTCAGCGTCGAGGTTTAGTTTATCGGCGTTCGCTTTGAGTTCGTCCCTCTTTTCAAGACGGGATTTCATCTTCATTTCAAGTCCGGTAACGGTATTGAGGAGTGACTGGACTTTTTCTTCAGCCGATTTTACTTTTTCTTTGTAGTCCTTTTCCATCAAAGCGGTATCTTCTAAAAGTTCTCTCTTTGAAGAACAGTTTTCTTTTAGATTTTCCACTCTGCCTTCAAGTTCGATTACAGTAGACGCGCTTGTCATATCGGTAACTCGTGCATCGGCAGACTGCTTTGAAAGCGTAGCAATCACAGAAGACAATTTTTCGAGTTCTTCGCTGCTTCGTGATGAATCTGTATTTATATTATTCAATTTATCGGCGGTTTCATTGTAGGCAGACTGAGTGTTTTCTACCGCCTTTTCAAGCAATTCGATACGCTTTTCTTTTTCATATATGTCATTTTGAATATCTTCGCTTGAATTTTTTGCTCTTTCGATTTCACTTTCAATACGAGTTATATTTTCTTTATTATGAAGAATATCATTTTCGGCAACAGACAAAGAGGAACGATTGAAGCTTATTTCTCCCTCAATCTGTGTAATCTCGTTTCTGATTTCTTCAATTTTTGAACTTATCTCGCCTTTTTTGAGATAAATTTCTGTTGTTTCGCTGCTGATATTCTGCAAAGCGGTTTCGGCTTCGTCATATTGATTTTTTGCAACGGAAATTTTGTCTTCGTGCTCTTTTAATGTGCTTGATGATTTATTCAATGTATCGAGCCACAAGGCGATTTCAAGACCGCGCTTTTCGCCTGCATATTCCAAAAACTTTTCGGCTTTTTCGCTTTGGGTTTTCAATGGGCCTACACGGTCTTCGAGCTCGGTTACGATATCCTTTAGCCTTACTAAATTTTCTTCGGTATGTATAAGTTTGCGCTCGGCTTCGGTTTTTCTGTATCTGTAACGGGAAATACCGGCGGCTTCTTCAAAGATTTCGCGTCTGTCCTCGCTTTTTGAGGCTACTATGGAGTCGATTTTTCCTTGACCTATCATTGAATAGCCGTCGCGTCCCAAACCTGTATCCATAAAAAGTTCGTGGATATCTTTGAGCCTTACGGAGGCTTTGTTGATAAGGTACTCCGACTCACCGCTACGGTAATATCTTCTTGTAACGCTGACATCATCACCATTGTACGGCAATAGTCTGTCTTTGTTATCAATCGTCAAAGTAACCTCGGCATAGCCCTGGCGTTTACGAGAATCGGTGCCATTGAAAACAACATCTTCCATTCTTGAACAGCGCAAAGACTTTGGTGACTGCTCACCGAGTACCCAGCGAATGGCATCGCTGATATTACTTTTTCCCGAGCCGTTAGGTCCGACAACGGAAGTAATACCTGTGTCGAAAGTTAATTTAGTTTTATCCGGAAAGGTCTTGAAACCCTGTAATTCAAGAGATTTTAAAAGCATCTTATTCCCCTTTATCAGGACAAACTCATATCCATATACGAAACATTTTCATCCTGAATAATTATTAAATCGTATCCGATTTCCTTGATTTTTTTTATATTTCCTTTCTCGTTGCCGACAAACTTTGAAACGCATTTCGGGTTGATTTTTACCGTAATTTCGTTTTTATCAAAGTTTTTTGCAAGAGATAAAAATTTATTAAGTAAAATTTTGCTTTCGCATAGTTCACGAAAAGCCGGGTGATACGGTCCTGCTACCATATCTTTTTCAAGTGAGTCGCTGTGGTGAAGTCCCAAGCGAATCACATTTATATTATTCTTTGTAAACTTATAGAGAAGTTTTGCACATAAATCTACGGCGTTATCGAGAGTTTGAGGTACATATTCGCCGTCATAATAAAGTTGCGCGAGGCGAGTATTTTTCATTGTTATTGTCGGATAAATCCGCACGGTATCGGGTGACAAAGCAATAAATTCATCTGCTGTGTATATATCTTTATCATCGTTTGACATATACAGTCCCGTCATCATCTGCAAGCCGAGTGAAAAGCCGTACTCTTTGATAAGTTTCGACGCAATACGGACATCTTCTGCAGTATGTCCCCTGTCGTTTGCACACAATACATCATCACACATCGACTGTGCGCCGAGTTCGATAGAAGTTACCTTATATGACTTTAAAAGCGTGAGTATTTCATCGTCAATGCAGTCGGGACGAGTTGAAATTCTTATACCGTAAAACCTGTCTATATATGGCTTTGTTGCATCAAGAAGGCTTTGCATATACTCTCTGTCGATAGCAGTAAAACTGCCACCGAAAAATGCAATCTCGGCATTTGTACTTTTTTCTTTCAAAGAATTAAGAGCGGTTTCGCAAGCAGATTTAACATCAAGCGGTGTAGGCTGATATGCCTGTCCCGTTATGCTTTTTTGGTCACAGAAAGAGCACTTATGCGGACAGCCGTTGTGCGGTACGAAAATGGCAACATTACTGTGCTTAATAGCCCATCAACTCCAATGCTTCTCTTGCCGCCTGTTGTGCTGCTTCTTTCTTGGTTCTTCCGCCGCCTCTGCCGATAACATTTGAATTCAAATGAACTTCGACCTTGAAGTGCTTGTCGTGGTCGGGACCGCTCTCGCCTACTAATATGTATTCGATTTTTTCATCAGGATTTTTCTGAATAATCTCCTGCAATTTTGTTTTATAATCCCTAAACGGTATTTTGTTGTACTGCTCGATATAAGGAATCACAAAATTCAGGATGTGTTTTCTTGCAGGCTCCATTCCACCGTCTATATAAATAGCGGCAATAAGTGCCTCGAAAGCATCGGACAAAATAGACGGGCGTTTGTTTCCGCCGTTACGAATTTCGCCGTTGCTGAGTTTTATGTAAGTTCCCAAATTTATTTGCTTTGCAAAATCAAAAAGGGTTTTTTCGCATACCAAGGATGCACGAAGTTTTGTCAATTCTCCTTCGGGAAGTTCGGGATAGTTCTTGAAAAGATAGTCCGCTACGACAATGCTCAAAACTGCATCGCCCAAGAATTCAAGCCTTTCGTTGCATTTGGTTTTTTTATGCTGTTCGTTTGCAAAAGAAGAATGAGTCAGTGCTTCACAAAGCAAATCCAAATTATTAAATTGATATCCTATTACCTTTTGGAGTTCTTGCATTTTATCCCTCTTTGTTTTCCTGCAAATATGAAGAAATCTCTGCTATAACATTAGTTTCTACATACTCTTTTGTAAGTTTCAAGGCGTTTTTGAATGTATTTGCTTTTGAACTTCCGTGTGCTTTGAATACGGGTTTTGCACAGCCTAAAATCGGCGCTCCGCCAAATTCGTTGTAGTCAAAATCTTTTTTGAAGTCTTTTAATTCACTCATAACAAGTGCGGCGGCGATTTTTGTTTTTGCATTTGTTGTGAAAATACCTTTCATTTTGTGCAACAACGCAGCCGCTACGCCCTCGTAGGTTTTCAAAATAAGGTTACCTGTAAAACCGTCACAGACGCAAACATCACAAACGCCCATAGGGATATCTCTGCCCTCGACATTGCCGACAAAATTAAGCGGGCTGTCTTTGAGCAATCGATATGCCTCGTGCTGAAGTTCTGTACCCTTGTGTTCCTCGGTGCCGACATTTGCGAGTCCGATTTTCGGGTTCTTTATGCCCATTACTTTTTCCATATAAATTGAGCCCATCATACCGAACTGCAATAGCATATTCGGTTTGCACTCGAGGTTTGCACCGCTGTCGAGGAGCATAAAACAGCCATCGGCACCCGGTACTACGGGAGCAAAGCCGGGGCGTTTTATACCCTTGATTCTCTTAACTATTAAGGTTGCACCTACACACAAAGCACCGCTGTTTCCTGCAGATACAAAGGCATCGCCTTTATTTTCGCTCAACGCTTTGAGTCCGACTGCCATAGAACAGTTTTTCTTTGACTTCATTATTTCTGTACCCGCCTCATTTTGCGAAATGACATCGGGCGCATCAAGGATTTCGACTCCGTCGAGAGAAAAACCGTTTTCTTTGCAAACCTTTTTGATTATTTCTTCATTTCCTGAAAAAGTAATATCAATACCGTATTCTTTTTTTGCATCGAGTGAGCCTTTTATGATTTCGAGAGGAGAGTTATCTCCGCCGAAAGCGTCTACTATAATTCTCATACTTATCACACTTTTTCTTTTATTATATAAACTTTTAGAGCGTCGAGCGCTCTGTCTGCATACGCCTGTCCCCTTTGGGCTTTGTCCCTCGGACGGTCTGTAAGTTCTGGTAAAACGCCGAAGTTCGCACCCATAGGCTGAAAATCCTTTACAGATGAATCTGCGATATACCTTGACAGCGAACCTATCATCGTAAATTCGGGCAAAGTTATCGTAGAAAGATTGCTATAAAGTCTATATGCGTTAATTCCAGCAAGCAAGCCTGATGACGCCGATTCCATATAGCCCTCAACACCTGTTATCTGTCCTGCAAAAAAGAGGTTTTTATTTTCTTTTGCAGAAAAATCAGAGTTAAGCACATTCGGAGAATTCAGGAAAGTATTTCTGTGCATAACACCGTAGCGCAAAAACTCGGCGTTTTTTAATGCAGGTATCATTGAAAAGACACGCTTTTGCTCGGGAAATTTCAGGTTAGTTTGAAAGCCGACCAAATTATACATTGTTGAATTTTCGTTTTCCTTGCGAAGTTGGAGGACCGCCCACGGTCTGTGGCCTGTTTTCGGATTACGCAAACCGACGGGTTTCATAGGTCCGAAACGGATAGTATCTTCTCCGCGCTGTGCCATAACTTCTATCGGCATACAGCCTTCGTAAACCTTGGGATTTCGTACATCGAAGTCGTGAACAGAGGCTCGTTCGGCGTTGACAAGTTCGTTGTAAAATGCCTCGTACTCTTCTTTGTTCATCGGGCAATTCAGATAGTCGTCAGAATCCCCTTTGCCGTAACGAGATTCAAAGAAAGCGCATTCCATATCAATACTGTCACCGCTGACAATAGGTGCGGCGGCATCAAAAAACGAAAGTCTTTCGCCGAAATTCTTCGCAATATCTTCTGACAAGGTATCCAGAGTCAACGGTCCTGTTGCTATTATACAGATACCGTCTTTCGGAATTTCTTTTATTTCCTGTTCTATGACAGTGATATTTCTGTTGTTTCTTATCTCCTGTGTAACAAGGGAAGAAAACTTTTCTCTGTCAACTGCCAAAGCACCTCCTGCGGGTACTCGGCATTTATCCGCACAACGAACAAGCAGAGAATCAAGAGTGCGCATTTCTTCTTTCAGAAGTCCTGCCGCGGAATTCACTCTGTCTGCTTTGAACGAATTTGAACAGACAAGTTCACAGAATAAATCGGATTTATGGGCGGGAGTTTTGACATTCGGCTTTGAGTCGTAAAGTTCGACTTTTACTCCTCTTTTTGCTATTTGATACGCCGCTTCACAGCCTGCAAGTCCCGCGCCGATAACTTTAATGCACATTACTTTTTATATCCGCATCCTTCTTTTTGACAGAACAAGGATGGCTTCTTTCCTTTTTTAGCATAGAGTACTTCACCGCACTTGGGACATTTTTCCTTTGTCGGCTCATACCACGAAACGAAGTCACATTTCGGATAATTACTGCAACCGTAGAAGACTTTGCCCTTTTTGGTGTGTTTTATGATAACATCGCCTGAACACTTCGGGCAGGGTACTCCTGCTTCTTCAACATATTTCTTGACATTTTTACATTCCGGATAGCCGGGGCAAGCGATAAACTTTCCGTATCTGCCGACTTTTACTACCATTTTTCGTCCGCATTTTTCGCAGACGATATCGGTTTCGTCTTCTTTGAGTTGAAGTTTTACGCCTTGCATATCGGCTTTTGCTTTTTTCAAAGTTTTGTCAAAATCGCCGTAAAAATCCGAAAGCAAATCTACCCATTCGTTCTTACCGCTTTCGACTTCGTCGAGGTCTTGTTCCATTTTTGCGGTGAATTTTACATCAACGATTTTCGGAAAACGCTCTTTCATAAGTCCTGCGAGAGTTTCTCCAAGTTCGGTTGGGTACAGGGTTTTACCGTCACGCTTTACATATTCGCGGGATGTTATTGTTGAAATAGTGGTAGCGTATGTTGACGGTCTGCCGATGCCGTATTCTTCGAGTGCTTTGATAAGAGAAGCCTCGGTAAATCTTGACGGCGGTTGAGTAAAGTGCTGATTCGGCACGATTTCTTTCGCCTTGCAAGGCATACCGCTTTCGAGCATGGGAAGTTGAGATTCTTTTTCTTCTGCTTCGTCTTTGCTCTCGGTATACAAAAGTGTAAATCCGTCGAAATCGACTTTGTAACCTGCTGCTTTGAAAACATATCCGTTTGCATCAATATCAGCCTGTGTTGTTTTATGAATACAATCAGCCATCTGTGATGCAATAAAGCGTTCCCAAATAAGTTTGTAGAGTTTGTACTGGTCGGTTGTAAGGCTGGATTTTACGGATTCGGGGGTATTAAATGCGGAAGTCGGTCTGATTGCTTCGTGACCGTCCTGTGCATTTGAACGCGACTTAAAGACTCTCGGCTTTGAGGGTTTATACTTATCGCCGTAAGTCGTACCGATGTATGAAGATGCGTCATTTAAAGCATCGTTTGAAATTCTCAGAGAGTCGGTTCTCATATAGGTAATAAGACCTGTTGCACCCTGACCTTCGATATCAACGCCTTCGTAAAGTTCCTGGGCAACTTTCATCGTCTTTCTTGACTGGAAAGAGAGCTTTCTCGATGCTTCCTGCTGTAAGGTAGAAGTAATAAACGGCGGTGCGGGAGATTTCTTTCTTGTGCCGTTTTTGACTTTTGTTATAACGAACTGGGCGTCTTTGAGGTCGTCCATTATCTTGTCAGCCTGCGCCTGATTTTCAATCTTGATTTTTCCTTTTTCGTCGCCGTAGAGTGATGCAGGGAAAGATTTTCTTGAACCTTTTGCAACAAGTTTTGCATCTATTGTCCAGTATTCTTTCGGCTTGAATGCACGAATTTCCTGTTCTCTGTCAACGACTATACGGACAGCAACAGACTGAACTCGTCCTGCGGAAAGACCGCGGTGAATCTTCTGCGATACAAAGGGGCTGAGTTTGTAGCCGACAATACGGTCAAGGATTCTTCTTGCCTGCTGGGCATTTACAAGGTCAACATTGATAGTTCTCGGATTTTCCATACCGACCTTTATACCCGTCTTTGTGATTTCGTTAAACTCAACACGGTCAATATCGTCCATATCAAGTCCCAAAAGATAGGACAAATGCCACGAAATAGCCTCTCCCTCTCTATCAGGGTCAGTTGCCAGGAATACTTTGTCGCTGTTCTTTGCTCTTTCCTGCAAATCTTTGACAAGGTCTTCCTTTCCCTCGATAATCTCATACTTTGGTTCAAAGTCGTTGTTGATATCAACACTGAGCCTTGACGACGGCAAATCTCTGACATGTCCCATAGATGCGACAACATCATAATCTTTGCCGAGATACTTTTTGATTGTTTTCGCCTTGGCGGGCGACTCAACTATTACCAAATTGGACATATACATTACCTCCAAATTAAATCAACTTGTACATTCGACCTTTTTGTGCTTCGATAAGCCCGAAAAGTTCGAGTTCGGTTACCGCCTGCAAAACAATATTTACGGGCAGTTTTGTGGTTTCTGCAATTTTATCTATATGAACAGGCGTAGCGGTAACTGCATAATATACAGCCTTTGCACTCTCGGAGACATTTATGTCTTTTCTGTGCTTTGGCTCATCTATTACCGACGACGCTTTTTCATTACTTTCTATTTTGTATTCGGGATAACAATCAATGATATCCTTGAAAGACAACACAGGTGTTGCGCCGTCTTTTATAAGATTGTTTGTGCCTTCGGAATACCGTGATGTGATATTTCCCATAACGGCAAAAACATCTCTGTTCTCCGCTAATGCACAATTTGCTGTGATAAGCGAACCGCTTTTTAAGTCTGCTTCGACAACACAAACACCGTTGGAAAGTCCAGAAATAATTCGGTTTCTTTCGGGAAAGCGGAAAGCAGCAGCCGGTGTTCCGGGCGGGTACTCGGAAATTACGGCACCGCTTTTTGAAATATCTTTTCTCAACGACGCGTTTTGAGTAAGGTACGGAAAATCAATACCACAACCCAAAACACAAACGGTAGTGCCAAAAGCTTCCAAAGCACCTTTGTGGCAGGCTGTGTCTATTCCGATAGCGCCGCCGCTGACAATTATTACAGAAAGTTTTGCAAGACTTCCTGAAATAATATGCGATGCCATAACGCCGTAGGATGTTGCATTTCGGGTGCCTACCATACCGATAGAAAGCCTGCTGTCAAAATCGGGCATAACACCGCTTACATACAAAACAGACGGCGGTGCGTAGATATCGAAAAGTTTTTTCGGATATGACACATCATCAAAGCAAAGTATGGATATATTATTCTCATTACATTTTGAGATAATATCAAAAGAGTCTTTTATGTCTGTGTTTTGCAGTTTTGTTATCTCGTTGTCTGAAAATAATCCCGATAGGCGTTTTTCGTATTCGGAAAGATTATAAAACTCTTCGATACTGTCGTACATCTCAAAAATACGCTTATGCTTTGGATTATTATGTCCTATTGCGTTGTTAAGCCAAATCCAATATTTTGTACTGTTCGTCATTTGCTCATTTCCCACAAAATGATACTACAAGCAACCGCGGCATTTAAGGATTCCGCCTTGCCACTCATAGGAATAAAAAGTTTTTCTTTGCAAGTCTCGGCTACATCACAACTGATACCGTTTGCTTCGTTTCCGATAACAACAAGAGAGGGTTTGCTAAAATGTATATCCGATAACTTTTGTGCCTTGTCGTCGAGAATGGATGCATAAGATGTACCGATATTGTTATAATCTCTGATAAATTCAGCCAAATTATCGCAAACTGTAAAGCGAGTTCGAAAGACTGCACCCATACTTCCCCGTACGACTTTCGGCGAATAAACATCGCAGGAGCCTTTGGAAAGAATAACGGAATCTACAGCGAAAGCCTCGGCTGTACGCAAAATCGTACCGAGGTTTGTCGGGTCGCTGATATTATCAAGAGCCAAAACTATTCCATTCTTATTAATTTTATCAAAGTCATCGCTTTTGTCAAGTGTTTTTACAACAAAAAGCACACCCTGTGGTGTATCTGTATCACTAATACCACTAAATATACGATTATCGACACAAAACGACTTTTCTGCGTATGATATAAACATCTCACATTCGTCTTTGTATTTATTCATCGCATCTTCGGTAAAAAGAAAAGTGCTGACTTTTGCACCGCTTAAGACGGCATCTTTGCACAGTCTTATACCCTCGCAGACAAACTCGCCGCTTTGCTTTCTGTATTTTGCACTCGATAAAAGTTTTGTTATATTTTTGATGGTTTTATTTTCTTTTGTGGAAATATAATCCATAGTGTACCTATCTTCTTATTAACAAATAACTGCGCTTGGTAAAACCAAACGCAGTTATAGATTATTATTATGCTTTCTTTACCTGTTCAACAAGCTTTGTGAAAGCCTCGGGATCGGAAATAGCGATTTCCGAAAGCATCTTGCGGTTTAACGCAATATCTGCTTTTTTAAGGCCGTTCATAAATGTTGAATAGTTTGTGCCGTTTGCTTTACAAGCAGCTGAAATACGAGTAATCCAAAGTCTTCTGAAATCTCTTTTCTTCTGCTTACGACCGATATAGGCATAGTTGCCTGATTTCATTACGGCCTGTTTGGCCATTTTAAAGTGCTTACTTTTAGCACCATAGTAACCTTTTGCAAGTTTTAAAGTCTTTTTTCTTCTTTTGCGAGTCATCATCGCACCTTTAACACGTGCCATTATATATTACCTCCGAATGTTAGAAATTTTCTGCGATTATTTGTAAGGGATAAGTCTCTTGAGTTGAGCAACATTTGTCTTGTCGGCTGCAACAGTCTGTCTTAAACCTCTTTTACGCTTTGTGGTCTTTTTGTTCAAAATGTGGCTTTTGTAAGCATGAGCGCGGATGACTTTACCGTTTTTGGATACTTTAAAGCGTTTTTTAGCTCCGCTGTGTGTTTTGATTTTAGGCATAATATTATCCTCCTTTAATTACTTTGTCGCCTTTGGGGCAAGGAACATAAGCATCTGGCGTCCTTCAAGCTTGGCGGGTTTTTCGATAACGGCTGCTTCATCACATGCATCTGAAAAGCGTTTCATGATGTCGTAGCCGTACTCGGCGTGTCCCATCTCTCTACCGCGAAAACGGATAGAGACCTTTACTTTGTCGCCGTGTGCAAAGAATTTAAGAGCGTTTTTGAGTTTGGTGTTGAAATCGTGGACATCGATATTAAGAGAAAGTTTTATTTCCTTTACATCGATGGTGTGCTGATTCTTTCTTGCTTCTTTCTCGCGCTTAGCCTGCTCAAAGCGATATTTGCCGTAGTCCATAATTTTGCATACGGGCGGAGTCGCTTGGGGAGCGATTTTGACTAAATCGAGATTTTTCTCAGTAGCGATGGACAAAGCGTCTTTTGAAGACATAATTCCGAGTTGAGCACCGTCAGGTCCGATTACACGCAACTCTTTGTCACGAATTTCTTCGTTGATTTGAAGTTCCTTGTTGCTAATAAGTAGCACCTCCAAAGTGAAATACAAAAAATAAATGCGAACAGAAAACTCCGTCCGCATAGCAATACCAAAGAAAATCGAAATGATTTGATAAGTATTGACCCGTGCAGACGACACCCCACAGGTGAAAGCTTTTTGCTTTGCTTTATTGTTCCTATGTATTATATTATCTTTTATTTTGTTTGTCAAGAATTATTTTCGGAAAATTATGTATTATTATAGTAAAAAACAGTTTTGGGAGCTAATTATGCAATATTATTACGGAAATTATGAGGATTACTCAAAGGTAATCTATAAAAAAAGTCTTAAGAAGGACTCTAACAGGCTGGGAATACTGCTGATATTATTCCACGCGTTTATGTTCGGCTTTTCGTTTATTTCTTCAATATTCCTTGTTTTCGGTCTGCCTTACGATTCACAATCTTCTGTTCAGACTTTTCTGCTTGACGGATTGCTTTCGCTTTTGGTTTTCTTTATTACAGGACTTGTTTACATTTTTATTGTAAATCTTGATACAAAAGTTATATTTCCTTTTGAGAAAATTAAAACATCGTTACTCGTAAAAATCGTCATTATAGGCGTTGCGGTTGCTTTGGTATCAAACTATGCAGCCGATATGCTCTCAAGTGTTTTTTCTGTTTTCGGTATAGACAACACGATTGATTTTTCATATGATGTCGACTCACCGCTCTCGATACTCCTCTACTTTGTTACCGTAGCGCTTGTACCTGCTTTGGTTGAGGAATTTGCTTTTCGCGGAATAATTCTCGGCACACTCAGGAAATATTCAGATACGCTTGCTATAGTAATTTCAGCAGGTGTTTTCGGACTTATGCACGGCAACTTTGTTCAAATTCCTTTTGCTTTCTGCGTCGGTCTTGTCCTCGGTTTCGTTGTTGTTAAAACAAATTCGCTTTTGCCCTCTATATTGATTCACTTTTTCAATAACGCCTTAAGCGTATTTTTTGATATTCTCTATACCAACAAAGTGTTGCAAGAAAATGTGATTAACTACCTTGAATGTTTTGTTACTGCCCTTATAGCAATTTTGGCAATAATCTTCTTTGTTAAACTTATCAGAAAAAACAAGGAAATTTTCACTATCGAGAAAAAAGACGAGATAATGCCTTTCAAAGAAACAGTAAAGACTGTTTGCTCTTCTCCTTGTATGATAGTTTTTGCGTGTCTTTCGGTTTTGGAAGCGTTGCTTGTTCTGGTTGCTTTGTGATGAATACGGAATATATGAAAGAGGCTTTACGCCTTGCAAAAATATCTTTTGACGAGGGTGAAATTCCCGTCGGTGCGGTTATTGTCAAAGATAAAAAAATCATTGGCAGGGGCAGAAACAGATGTGAGCAAAAGAAAAATCCGCTATATCACGCTGAAATTGAGGCAATAACGAACGCTTGTTCCCACCTTTCCTCCTGGCGACTTTCAAACTGCGAAATGTATGTTACTATGGAGCCTTGCCCTATGTGTGCCGGTGCCATCTCCAACTCACAGATAGAGAAAGTATACTTCGGTGCTTTTGATGAGAAATACGGCGGATGCGGTTCGGCTTGTGATATTTTTAATACAGAAGGCGCATACAAAACAAAATGCGAAGGCTCTATGCTCGAAGATGAATGCAAAGCACTTTTATATGAATTTTTTAATAAAATACGCAAAAAGACTAATGACGATTGATTTTGTCATTAGTCTTTTTAATATGTTACTTATTTTGTATATCGAGAACTTCTTCAGCGGCAAGCAAAATACCGATTTTCGAAGAATTGAAATTAAGTCCGCCCTGCATAAAAGCGCAGTATGGCTCTTTTAACGGTCCGTCTGCCGAAAGTTCGATTGATGAGCCCATTGTAAACGCTCCTGCCGCCATAATTACATCGCAGTCATAACCGGGCATCGGTGCATACTCGGGAGTTACAAAGGAATCTATCGGAGAGCCTTTTTGTATTCCCTTGCAAAAAGCCTGCAAATTTTCTTTATTATTAAATGTAATTACATCAATAATGTCACCGCGTTTTTCATCAAATTTCGGGCTGACATCAAAAGAAAGCAAAGAGAATACCGCAGACGCAAAAACTGCGGTTTTCAGCGCTTCACCTGTTACCTGAGGTGCAAAAAATGCGCCCATAAACATTCCACGAAGTACATCAAGAGTACAGCCGATTTCTTTTCCTGTTCCCGGGGTTGTCAGACGGTATGAACACATTTCGACTAAATCTTTTCGTCCTGCTATATATCCTCCTGTCGGGGCAATACCGCCGCCGGCATTTTTAATCAGTGAGCCTGCCATTATATCTACGCCCATATCAAGAGGCTCATCGGTTTCGACAAATTCGCCGTAGCAATTATCAAGCATTATTATCGTTTCGGGAGACTTTTTCTTCACTATATCACAGATTGCTTTTATATCTTTGCAAAGCAAAGTCGGGCGGGTTGAATAACCCCTTGAACGCTGGATATAGACCATTTTCAGTCCCTTATACACTGCTTTCTCAATTGCGTCTAAATCGACAGTACCGTCGGACTTCAAATCGACTTTTGAAAACTTTACACCGAAGTCTTTTAATGAGCCTGAATATTCACCGGAAATACCGATAGCACTGCGGATAGTATCATACGGCATACCGGTAACGCAGAGCATCTCATCGTTAGGTCGCAGCATACCGAACAAGGCGACAGTTAAAGTATGCGTACCGCTGACAAAATTGTGTCGCACAAGAGCATCTTCGGCGTTGAAAACATAGGCGTAAATCTCGTCTAATTTATCTCTTCCTCTGTCGTCATAGCCGTAGCCGTTTGTCCCTGCAAAATGGCTCATGGAAACGCCTGCATTTTGAAACGCTTTGAGCATTTTCTGCTGGTTATACTCGGTTATTTTTTCTATTTCTTCGAAACTTTCTTTGCACATTGAGAGTGCCTTATCTCGAATGGCTTTTATTTCATCTGAAAATATGTATTGTTCGTTCAAAATTATCACCTTTTTGTGTATTCGGTAAATTCAAAAATTTTTGAAAATCCGCACTTTTCATAAAACTTTGTGTTCTTTTTTGCACAGTATACAAAAACGGATTTTTTCTCTTGTAAAAACTTGCTTGAAATATGAGTTACCGTTCTTTTTCCGAGTCCTTTGTTGCGTATATTTTTATCGGTTGCAACACCGCCGATTACAACTGATTTTTCGCACTCGGCAACGGTCATTGCAACAGACAAAAGTTCCCTGTCAAATATGCCGAAGATACTGAATTTATCAAGGTTTTTGCGGTGCATCACATCGGACAAAAAGTAGTTATATTCAGGTACGGGAAAGTCATCGGATTCATTATCTTTCATAAGGCTGTACGCCTTATCTACTTCGGGGATAATCACCTTGTCATCAAAGCAGATTTCACCGTGATATTTCATCACATCACCGACACGGCTTTTTTCGATATCAGAAATATAATACTTACTTTCCGCCAATATAAAACGAGGATTTTTGAAGACAAGAAAAGAACGAATTTCTTCTAAATTTGAGTTGTCAGAAAGCATTAAAGTAAAGTTATTTTCGAATGATGAAATTGCTCCTATTATCCTATTATTTTCATCGGTCTGGTACCATATATCGACAAAGTCGAGTGCTGTATCATAGCACAGATAAACGGACAAAACTTTGCACCCAAAGGGCGAATTTTCACAAAACTTTACAAGTTCGTTTTCCCTGTCAAAACTACTGTCAATTATCTTTATCATTTCAAATCATTTACTAACTTTTTGAAGTGTTTTCCGCGTTCTTCAAAATTCTTGTATAAATCAAAACTTGCACTTGCGGGCGACATTGATACTATGTCACCTTCTACTGCATTTTCTCTTGCAAAATCTACTGCTTGTTCCATATTTTCGGCGTGCAAAATCTTAATTTTTTCGGCGTCAAAATTCTTTGAATTTAGTACCGCAGTTTCAATCTTTTTTGCGGTTGCGCCCATTAAAATAAGGACTTTTACTTTGTTGCAGATGATGTCGCCCAGTTCGGTATAATCAAGGTGTTTATCATAGCCGCCGGCGATAAGTATAATTCTTCTATCGAATAATGACAGAGTACCGAGTGCGGTACGGGTAGGACTTGAGGCAATAGAATCGTTGTAGTATTTTACGCCTTCAAAAGTGCGGACAAGTTCCGCCCTATGCTCAACTCCTGCGAAATTTTCTGCTGTATATACAATATTTTCTTTGCTCACAATCCCCCAAACGGCGGTTATTGCGGTCATATAATTTTCGACATTGTGCATACCGGGGATTTTGATTTTTTCTATATCTATGACCTTTTCGCACTCTCCGTTATCGGTATAAAAAATAGCATTATCTTTTAGGAAACAACCTTTATCAACAGGCTGTGTTCTGCTGAATTTGTATACCTGTGCTTTTGTACATTTTTCAAAAGAATTTGTAATTTCGTTATCTAGATTCAAAACGGCTTTTTCGTTTTCCTCTTGATACAAAAGTATGTTTTTCTTAGAATCTATGTACTCTTGCATATCTTTGTGAATATCAAGGTGGTTTGGCTGTAAGTTAGTCACTACCGAGATAAAGGGGTTTTGTTTCATTGAGATAAGCTGGAACGACGAAAGCTCGACAACAGCGAAGTCAGTTGGCTTTATGCTTTCGATTTCAGGCAAAAGCGGTTTTCCGATATTACCGCCCAAATGAACAGTTTTGCCTTCATTTTTGAGCATTTCGGAAATAACGGAAGTTGTTGTTGTTTTACCGTCAGAACCCGTTATTGCGATAATTTTGCACGGACAAAGTGAGAAAAACATTTCCATTTCGGAAGTTATTATCACGCCTTTTTCGCGTAAAGCATTGAGTTCATCGCAGTAAAATCTCATACCCGGAGTACGAAAAGCATAGTCAACATCTATATTTTCAAGATAATTCTCTCCCAAAGAGAGTTTTGCACCGTATTCTTCTGCCTTTTTTGCAATTTCTCCTAAATCTTCACGAGTTCTTTTATCGCAGGCAATAACCTCTGCCCCATATTTTTTTAATAACGGTATAAGCGGAAGATGGCTTCTGCCTATTCCTATCAGTGCTATTTTTTTCCCATTTACATCGGAAAGATTAGAAAAGACTTTGTTTTGCATAAGATTTCCTCCGAAAAATTCATCTCTACTCATTATATCCGAATTTAGAAAAATATCAACATATTACCTTGTTTTTTTCTCAAAAATCGGTGTAAACAAGCCTGTTTCAACTAAAATATCGTAAAGCAAAAACAAAATCACAAGGTAAAAAAGTATCCATATACTGTTGCCCGCTATTGAAAAATAAATTGCAGATAACATCAAAATAGGATGAATTTTAATTGTGTTAGATACTATTTTCGGCTCGGTTATCTGACGAATTACCGTAATTATTATGAAAAAGCCGAAAAGTGTTCCCGCTACAAGGTAATTCCCCTTTATCAAATAAAATATAGAAAGCGGAATAAATACTGTCCCGGGACCTAAAATAGGCAAAATATCCGCTACTGCTGTCAAAAATGCAAATATAATCGGAAACTTTATACCGATAAGCAGGAAAATAAATACAGATTCCAAAAAGGTAATAAAGTAAATTATCATATAAGACTTTGTAAATCTGTAAAGCATACTTTGTGCGTTTGATAAAGTAGTGCTGACGGTTTTTGCTATATTTTTAGACAGTTTTTGAAGTAGAGCCTCCTTTATTGATGACAAATTGTTGAGAAAAAGCACGGTGGAAGCAAAAGTTATTATTAACAAAGTAACCGTAAGCGGTACAATATTTATCATAGACACAGCTATTTTTGACATTTTACCTAAGGTGTCTGCTGATGAAAGCATATTGTTCAAACTGTCGTAAAGACCGAATTTTTCGGCATAATCTAATATATATGACGAGTAGGTTCTATAAAACTTTGTTGTTTCGGTTATTAAAAGATAAATTACAAATCCGAAAAGTGAAAGAATAATCAAAAATACTATAAGGCTTATTACCGTTGCACAAAAAGAGGATTTAAAGCGAAACTTTCGTTTTAAAAACAAATATAAAGGCCTCATAAAAAGTGACACGGCAAGAGAAATCAAAAAAGGAAGGAAAAAGATAAAAAATCTTTTTATAATCAAAAACAATACTGTATATGTCAATAAAAAAATAATCTGTTTTTTATATAGTGCAAAATATCTTTTGATACAAACTCCCCCAAAACAAATATGAACAATAACAGTATGAGAAATTTGTATAAAAAAATTCAAGCAGTAGGATGCGAAACCTACTGCTTGAAAAAAACAGAAACCAAAATGCTTGGAAAAACTCTAATTAAATTATGCTCTGCCGAGAAGATAATCGACAGAAACTTCAAGGATATCGGCAAGTGCTACAAGCTCAACATCGGTAACAAATCGAATCTGTCCTTCTAACTTAGAAAGTCCGGATGCGTTCATATCTACACCGCTGACCTGTAACTGAGCCAAAAGCTCTTTTTGTTTCATACCCTTTTTCTTACGAACAGCCTCTACACGGGCTCCGACCAAATTACGGTCGCCTAATTCCTGTTTGCGTAATCTCATAATAACTCCCCAACTAAATCATTTTATTTTGGAAATTCCTTGAATAATTCTAAATTGAAATTCTTTAAAATCAATATCGTAAGGCTATTATAATACCTTATTCGAAAAAAAACAAGTCTTTTTTGTAAGAAATTTTAAAAAATTGAAATATTTTTCGAAAAATTGTTACATTTCTTTAATTTATGTGGTTAAATTATAGGTAGATTTTGTAATATTTTATGATACAATAGTCTTGGCGTCAATGTTATCGGTAACATTTTGTAATAATATTGCGCAGCATTTGCCAAATATTACCATTATAAATATTTGGGTTATTTGTGATTATTATACTTTCATAAATATTCTTAGTATCGGAGGCATTTATATGCAGGAAATTAAAAGAAATCTCAGTTTACTTACAGATTTTTATGAACTGACTATGGCGGGCGGTTACTTTCAAAACGGATTTAAAGATAAAATCGCCTACTTTGATATGTTTTATCGCAGAAATCCCGATAACGCGGGTTTTGCCATTATGGCAGGCGTTGAACAGATGGTTGAATATCTGCAAAACCTGAAATTCACTGATGAAGATGTTAAGTATCTCGAAAGCAAGGGTATTTTTTCAAAAGAATTTCTTGAATACATACGAAATTTTGAGTTCACCTGTGATGTTTGGGCTGTGCCCGAGGGAACACCTATCTTCCCTTATGAGCCTATTGTCACGGTAAGAGGACCTGTAATACAGGCTCAACTTGTTGAAACAATGATACTTCTTTGCATAAATCATCAGACACTTATCACGACAAAGGCAAACAGAATTGTCAGAGCGGCAGACAGCAGGGCTGTTATGGAATTCGGCTCACGAAGGGCACAAGGCTTTGATGCTGCAGTTTTGGGCGCTCGCGCTGCATATATCGGCGGATGTGTAGGTACTGCCTGCACTATTGCAGACAGAGATGAAAAAATCCCCGCGCTTGGTACTATGGCACATTCGTGGGTACAGATGTTTGACTCGGAATACGAAGCTTTCAAGGCGTATGCTGAACAATATCCAAACGCCTGCACGCTTCTTGTTGATACATATAATGTATTAAAATCGGGCGTACCGAACGCGATAAAAGTATTTGACGAAGTATTAAAACCGCAGGGAATTCGCCCTGTGGGAATCAGAATAGACTCGGGAGATATTACCTACCTTTCAAAAAAAGCAAGAAAAATGCTTGATGACGCAGGATATGAAGACTGCAAAATCTGTGCCTCAAACTCGCTTGATGAATATATTATCCGCGATATGCTCTTGCAGGGTGCAAAGGTTGACACCTTCGGCGTCGGTGAAAGACTTATTACTTCTTCAAGTGAGCCCGTTTTCGGCGGTGTTTATAAACTTGTTGCGGTTGAGGATGAACACGGAACAGTTATTCCGAAAATCAAGGTCAGCGAGAATGTTGAAAAAATCACGACACCGGGATACAAAGAACTTTACAGACTTTATGACAGAGAAACAAACAAGGCTATCGCTGATGTAATCACGCTTGCTGATGAAAGAATTGACGATAACGAGCCTTATGAAATTTTTGACCCGAACTACACTTGGAAAAGAAAAACGATTAACGATTTTCTTGCAATTCCGCTTAGAAAACAGTATTTCGAAAAAGGAAAGTTAATCAGAGAAATGCCCGATTTACTGCAAATTCGCCACTACTGTGAGGCCAATATGAACACCCTTTGGGACGAGGTCAAGCGCTTTGAAAATCCGCATAACTACTATGTTGACCTGTCACAAAAGCTATGGGATATTAAACACGATATGCTCGAATCACAAAGGAATAGTAAATAAAAATAACCTCCGACGATGTCGGAGGTCTTTTTATTTTCAGTGTTTAGTTTTAAGTGTTAAGCCATATAAATCTACAAACTAATCGGTCTCCTCTTGTTAGGGGAGGCTAAGAGGTGTATAGAAAGATTTTTTAGTAATTTACGCTTGAACTTGATGTTAGTTGTGAGGCTTGGGAAGAAGTAACTACTGCATCTTCGTAAATGAATGATGCAAGGTCCATTCTTGTCTTTTCCCAATCGGTGACAACGATAACAGATTGTCCGTCATCGGTTGTACCGTAGCGCCAGCAACCTTCAATAGGAATACTAATCTCTACCATATCATAGTTGATATAGGTCATTATATTCTGTACAAGGAAAGTGATGTCGCTCTTTTTAAGGTTGGTGGTAACAAGAGGACCGATTTCGTTGACTATCTTAACCAAATCGGTGACAGATGCTTTTTCACGCAAGTCATTGAGTATGGTTTCGATAAATTTTCTCTGGCGTTTTGTTCTGTCCCAGTCATCGCCGGAGAAGGTGTATTCGGGATTACCGCCGAGGGCAACTTCGCCTCTGTCACGGGCATACCAAAGAGCCTGATAGCCGTCTAAGTGGACAACCTGAGTTTCTTTTGACGGGTCATAATCCAAAAATTGTGTATCGCCTATCTGGTCGTTTACATCAATCTGAGCGTTGATGTATTTTATTTCGTCAAGGGTAAGTTCAATATCAACTCCGCCGAGAATGTTTACTATTTTGCGGAAAGAGTCGAAATCGACTGTTGCGTATTTATCAACGGCAATACCGAAATTCGCTTCGATAGTCTTAATCGCAAGAGGAACTCCGCCATACTGGAAGGCTGCATTTATCTTTGCATCGCCGTAGCCGGGTATTGTAACATAAGTATCACGCTGGAATGAAGTAAGTTTTATTTTATGATTCACATTATCAAGGGAGAGAAGAATCATACTGTCACTTCTGCCGTAACCGTCGCCGCCACCGTTGTAGTCCTGACCGAAAAGCAGGATATTTAAAACCTTTGTACTTGACAAAAGGGATGAGTTGGATGAAGAAGATGAGACGTCGGAAGTATCGGAATTTGATGAAGAATCATCGAGTTCCTTATAGTTTAGCGAATCAAGAACAGTGTAATAGTAGATAAGTCCCGAACCCGCAAAAAGCATTATGATAGACAAAACGAGGGTAGCAATTCTGAATCCTTTGCCTTTTGAATGCTTTTTCTTGTATATCTTTTTTACTTGGCTGGATGATGAAATGTCAACATAATCGTTTTTCTTCGACATAATCCCCCACCTTTCAAGGAAAATTTCATATTTGCAGACAATAAAACAGTATTATTATACTACACAAAACAGCAATTATTTTCCAAAAAAGAATAAAGCACGAAAATTTACGAAATATTCACAATACTTTGTGGATTTCGACAATTTTTCGTGCATATATGGTGTCTAATATATCAAATTTTCAGTCTTGTTCGTCAATAGTCAGGCTGTACGACGGCAAAAACTCGTTCATAAATACATCAACAGATGGCATTTTCATATCAATCAGCTGTTGTTCAATAGTGATTTTCGCTTTTTCAAACTCTTTGTTCCCCATTTTCAATTCCTCGATACATTTTATCAAAGCAGAGAGTTTATCGGCGGCTTTTACAAACGGAATTAAGTCTTTTTCCATATTATCATCTAAAAGGATGTCTGAATACTCATCTTGAAGATAATCGGGCAACAAAGATAAAAGTTTATTTTGTGCGACTTTTTCTACCTTTTTGTAGGCTACCTTAATCTCGGGGTTATAATACTTTATCGGTGTAGGCATATCACCTGTCAAAATCTCGCTTACATCGTGGTAAAGTCCCAAAACGGCGGCTTTGTCGGCATCTAAATTTGTACCGAACTTTTTATTGCTTATCAGCACCAAAGCGTGCGAAAGCATAGATACTTCGAGGCTGTGCTCGCTTATATTTTCGCTTTTTGAACTGTTCATCAGTCCCCAACGGTTAATATATTTCATTCTTGATGTCATTGCAAAAAAATGGTTTTTCATAAAATTCACTCCAAATAAAAAATTATACAAATTTGCAAAATTATAGTGCATTTTACAAAGTAATGTGATATACTGTATAGGTTATATTATAACCTATTATAGCAATTTGGTAAAGAGTTATTTTTAAAGGGGTGAAAAAGGTGAATAAAAAGAGACTTTGCTACTACTATCGCGACCTTAACAAAAAGTATTCTCTCTATGCCTTTTTACTCGCTTTTCTTATTGCTTCTATCCTCGTTGTCCCCGTTATGATTTATGACAAGGGGTATTTTCTGTACTACGGCGACTTTAATGTTCAGCAAATTCCTTTTTACAGACTTGCTCACGACTCAATAATTTCGGGTAATGTGAAATGGAGCAGTCTGACAGACCTCGGTGCAAATTTTGTCGGCAGTTACTCTTTCTATCTTCTCGGCAGTCCTTTCTTTTGGATTACCATATTACTGCCGAGCAACCTTGTAGCCTATTCAATAGGTCCTTTGCTGATACTGAAGCTCTCGCTTGCTTCCCTTACCGCATATATTTATCTCAAAAGGTATCTTTCAAACAAAAAGCTTGCCGTTTTAGGCGGAATACTTTACGCCTTTTCGGGATTTTCGATATATAACATCTTTTTCTTCCATTTTCACGAGGCTATAATTATCTTTCCGCTGCTTCTTGCTGCTGTTGATGAATATATGGAAACGCAAAGAAAAGGTGTTGTTGCGCTTGCGGTTTTTGCCGCTGCCTTTATCAACTACTACTTCTTTGTCGGTCAGGTGATTTTTGTAATCATCTACTGGGTTATAAATGTTATTTCAAAGACATATACGGTAACTCTCAAAAAATTCCTTATCCTCGCTTTTGAATGTATAGTCGGTTTTCTTATGTCTGCTGTGTTGCTCTTGCCGTCTGTACTTGCAATTATGGGAAATTACAGACTGAATGAATACTGTTTGGGCTGGGACGGTATTGTTTACACTCCGTCACAGAGATATATCCACATTTTATCAAGTTTCTTCTTCCCGCCCGATATTCCCGCCCGCCCGAATTTCACTCCCGACTCAGATGCAAAATGGGCATCGGTTGCGGCTTTTCTGCCGTTATTCTCAATGACTTTTGTAATCGCTTATATTCAAGGCAGAAAGAAAAGTCCGCTGAAAAGACTGTTCATCACGCTTATTATTTTTACATTCATACCGATACTAAACAGTAGTTTTCAGTTGCTTAATTCGGCTTTCTACACAAGATGGTACTATATGCTCACTCTTGTTATGGTTTTGATGACGGTATATTCTATTGAACATATAGGCGAAGTTGACTTTGAAAGAGCGTTCAGGTATGTGATGGTTATAACACTTGCCATCACCATATTGATAGGCTTTATGCCGACAATATCTTTCTCAAATTCAGACATCACTTCAGTAAAATTCGGACTTGAGAAATATCCTGACAGATTCTGGACTTATGTAATATCGACTCTTCTCGGTGTATCGCTGACGGGACTTGCTGTTTCTTTCTTGAAGCACAAACCGAAAGTTTTGATAGAAGTTCTATGCGGTATGCTCGCTGTGTTTATTATCGGCTACAGCGGTTATATCATCTATCTTGGAAAAACAGTTAATTCATACTCGGATGAAGATATCATCTACTCCGCACTAAACGGCGGTGAAGATATTACACTTTCGGATATCAAAGATGTTCGTTCTGATTTCTATCGTTCTATGGATAATATCGGAATGTACTGGCAAGTACCGAATATTCAGGCTTTTCACAGTATTGTGCCATCGTCGCTGATGGACTTTTACAACACTATCGGTGTTGTGCGTGATGTTGGTTCCCGTCCGAGTACCGATTTCTACGGCGTTCGAGGGTTATTATCTGTTAAATACCTTTTTGAACCATATACAGGCACAACGTTTATCAATTCCAATGGCGAAACACTGATGCCGGGATTTAAACAAATAGGCTGTGAGAACAGATACAACGAATACGAAAACGAATATTACATTCCGATGGGATTTACCTACGATAAATTTATCTGTGAAGAAGAATTCAAAAATCTTTCCGACAAAGTAATGCACCAGGCTCTTCTAAAATCTATGGTACTTTCTCAGGAACAGATGTCAAAATACAGGGATATCACGGGATATGAAGACGGAATGTACTTAAATCTTACTTTTGATGAAAACAATCCGCAGGAAAAAGATTATCCTACATATTCCGGCTTTGAGAGTATTACTTCAAAATTCTTTTACAGTGAAGATGAATATAAAAAAGACTGTGAAAAACTCAAAGAAAACACCTGCACAGAATTTTCTTACAACAATGACGGATTTACCGCTACATTCTACAATAGCGGTGACGATAATCTTCTGTTCTTCTCTGTACCATATGACAAAGGCTTCAAGGCTTATGTAAACGACAAGGAAGTTGAAATCGAAAAAGTTAACATTGGATTTATGGCAATAAAAGTTGACGGTCACACTACAAGCAACATTAAATTTGTTTATGAAACACCGGGGCTTAGAATCGGTGCTTTCATATCCTTGGGTGCTGTACTTGTTTTTGCAATATATCTGATAATCAACAAAGGATTTTCGGCAAAGAAAAAACACAGAAGAATTTACAAAATAAAACAGATAACCAATAACGGAGGGGAAAAATGAGTTTCGGCGAAAACATTATGAAATATAAAGAGGATATAATCTCTGATTTATACGAACTTATTGAAATACAGTCTGTTTCGGGGTATCAGGACAAATGCACTCCTGCGCTCGAATGGATGCTCAAAAAGGCGGAGTCTTTCGGTCTTGTTACAAAAAATGTTGACGGTGTTGCAGGTCACGCCGAACTCGGTAACGGTGAAAAACTTTGTTCGGTGCTCACTCACCTTGATGTAGTACCCGAAGGAAACAACTGGAATTCCCTACCGTTTGAACTTTCTGTCGGTGACGGATATATATTCGGCAGAGGAATTGCAGATGATAAAGGTGCGGCACTTATTACCCTCTACTGCCTGAAAGCACTCAAAGACAACGGTGTTATCGGCAAAAACACGATAAGAGCCATATTCGGCACAAGCGAAGAAACAGGTATGAAAGACCTTGACAGATACTTTGAAACAGAAAAAATGCCACAGTTGGCTTTTACTCCCGACAACAGATACGGTATCTGTAACTGTGAAAAAGGTATACTGCAAGTTGAACTTTACGGCGATACTCACAACGGCACAACGCTTACTCAACTTCATTCGGGAAAAGCTGTTAACGCTGTCCCCGATACCGCGTACGCACTTCTTGACTGCACCGAAAACGAAGACCACCAACTTGCACGCCTTGCAGACGCTAAACCGGGCAGTTTTGAATTTTACTACACAATCGACGGTATGATGGTACTTAGCCGTGGTACTGCCGCTCACGCCTGTGAGCCTCAAAAAGGTATCAACGCAGCACTTAATCTTATCGACCTTTTGAGCTCTAACTTCACTCTCGCTTCACTTGGCAACATCTGTTCTTTCATTGATTCTTGTATCGGTATGGATGCATACGGTGTAAAACTCGGAATAAAGACAAGAGATTCACAATCGGGACCGCTTACTGTTAATGTCGGTACTGTTCATATTGATGACTGCTACGCCACCTGTACTCTTGACATCCGCTACCCTGTTTCCTGCAACGGCAACGAAATTCTTGAAAGAATAAAGAAAGACGCTAAAAACGAAGGTTTGCATGTTAAAGTGCTTGAACATATAAAACCGCATATTGTTGACAAAGATGCAGATATCATCAAACTTTTGTCGGCATCATATAAAGAAATCATGGGTGACGAACCTAAACTGTACTCAACGGGAATAGGCACATATTCAAGAAAACTTTCTTGCGACTGTGTTGCATTCGGACCTGTTTTTGAAAACGAAACATCAAATGCCCACAACGCAAACGAATGCTTAAGTGTTGAAAAATTCTTCAAACACGCCGAGATTTGTCTTGAAGCGATGTACAGAATGTTCACCGAATAACAGAAAGGACTGACTATTTTGTCTGTTGAAAAAATGATAAAAGCCGAGGCAAGAAACACTCTGAAATCGGGCTATGTTTCTGCTATAATGGGCTTTGTGCTAATGCTTTTACTGTTTATGTTCTTTGAAGCAATTGCACAAGCAGACGGGCTTATATATATAACACTTGATGAAATCTTTGATAAAGATATTTTCTTTTCGGCTGTGTTGTATTATGTAATTAAAGCGATACTGACCTTAATCCCCTGTGTTGTTTTTCTGCTTCTCTCCCCGTTCATTAACGGCTATATCAAACTTTATTACGATGCATCGTTGCAAAATAAATATGATGTTGAAAACCTTGCTTACTTCTTTCACAAGGGAAAATACAAAAAGACGATAAAACTCAACTTCTCTTACTTTTTGAGAATGATAATTCCGACTGTCATTTTCTCTTTACCGATTCTTGCATTTGTTATCATTTGTTCTTTATGTAGTGACAACTACAACGAACAAGGTTGGTATTACTTTTTCTTTGGTGTCTTTGTATTTTTGTCTACTGTCGGACTTCTTATCTACTCATTAAAATACTTTGTTGTTTTTACAAAATATTCTGTGGATGAGAGTCTTAACATAAAAGAATATTTCAAATATTCAAAACACATAATGAACGGTAAAACGGTTGAAATCATCAAACTGACAGTATCTTTTATTCCGTGGTTTTTACTCTCACTGCTTGCCGTACCGCTTATCTATGTTGTTCCATACTATACACAGGCACTTTGTATCTCTGCAAAATGGCTCTGCGAACTTGAAAAGGAAGAAAATAATTATGAAGAAACTCAAAGTATCCCTTTGTTCAATAGCATACAATGAGCAACGCTCGCTAAACGGATTGTTCCGTGACTTTTCAGAACAAAGTTATCCTCACGAACTTATTGAGGTTATTCTTGTTGATAATGATTCTACCGACGATACCTACGCTTTGATGAAAGAATTTCAACAGACTGACTACGGCTTTGCCGATGTCAAAGTGCTGACAAACTCAAAGCACACTCAGGCGGCATCGTGGAACGAGGCTTTGCTCCACGCAACAGGCGACATTATCATCAGAGTTGATGCTCACTCAAAAATTCCGCGTCACTTTATCGCGAGAAATGTTTTCAATATCAACGAAGGCGAAAACATTGTCGGCGGCGGAAGGCCGAACACAACTGACGGAATGACAAACTGGAAGTTCACACTTCTTGCGGCAGAGGAATCGCTTTTCGGCTCATCTGTTGCCGATTACAGACGACCTCCCGCACAGAAAGAATATCACGACAGTCTTTTCCACGCTGCATACAGACGCGAAGTTTTTGCAACTGTCGGCGGATTTAATGAAGATTTAGGCAGAACCGAAGACAACGAACTGCATTACAGGATGCGTCAGGCGGGATATAAATTCTGTTGCTGTCCCGAAATCGTTTCATATCAACACACAAGAAATACGCTTAAAAAGATGATGAAACAAAAATACGGCAACGGCTACTGGATTGGACTTACTACAGGTGTTTGTCCGAAATGCCTTAACTACTTCCACTACATACCGTTTGTATTCATACTTTCCGTTATTGCAGGGCTTGTGCTGTGGGGATTCGGTCATCCGATACTTTTTGCTATAATTGCCGCAATGTACCTTATGTTCAATCTTGTTAATACTGTCGGCTGTTTTATGATGAAAAAGCCTAACTTCTACTTCCTTTTACTACCGTTTATCTTCCCGCTCCTGCACATTTCCTACGGTATCGGAACTTTAATCGGACTTATAAAACTTCCGTTTTGGAAAAGGAAACTTGACGGCTCTGCTCAAAGAAGAATTGAAGAAGTCAAAGAGGCTATCATCAAAAACACCGTACCTAATGATACAGAGGAAACCGAAGAATAATGGATATTATTGAAATAGACAGAGAAACTCTAAGAAAACTTCAAATTAAAGAACTTGAGTCCCTTGTTTTCTTCAAAGATTTTTGCGAAGAAAACGACCTGAAATTCTTTTTGCTCGGTGGTTGCGTTATCGGTGCTTTGCGTCACAAGGGGTTTATCCCGTGGGACGATGATATCGACATCATTATGCCCAGAGACGACTACGAGCGAATGCTCGAAATTGCAAACGGAAATACTTTTGACAACAGATTTTTGTTTCTCAAAACCGACGGCGAAAAGATTTTTACGGGGAATACCTTTGCAACGCTTACCGATATTTCCGCTACGATGATAAAAGAGAATCAGCAGGATATTGACATTCCTCACGGTATTGTTACGGATATCTTTCCGATAGACGGCTGTCCGGACTCTAAGATAAAAAGGTATATGCAATTTTATCACACGATGATGTACTCTCTTTTTATCACCGAATATGTACCGACAAAACACGGCGGGGCTATATCTGCTGTGAGTAAAATTTTGCTTTCGCTTTTCAAAAGCCGTAAAAAGAGAACGGCTATCTGGCAACATCACGAAAAGAAAATGAAAATGTATGACTTTTATTCTCATAAAAACAGCACCGAACTTTGTGCGGGACCGTATTATATGAGAAAGGTTTATCCGCAGTCTGCTTTTGACAAGGCGGTATACAAAGACTTTGAGGGGCTTTCGATGCCGTTGCCGCAAGGTTATGACATATACCTAAAAACCGCTTTCGGCGATTATATGGAACTGCCGCCAAAAGACAAGCAAGTCCCCCACCACGACCTTGTTAAACTTGATTTAGAAAAACCTTGTATGGAGTGAACGATATTAACAGTAATATGAAAAACACAAGACGGCTTGTTGTAATATCTATGCTTGCGGCACTTTCGGCTGTACTGATGTTTATTGAATTGCCCCTGCCCTTTATTGCACCGCCGTTTTACAAACTTGACTTTTCCGAAGTGCCTGTGCTTATCGGCTCGTTTTCGCTCGGACCTGTTGCGGGAATAATTATCGAAGCGGTTAAGATTCTCGTAAAACTATGTATCAAGGGAACGGAAACAGGCTTTGTCGGTGAGATAGCAAACTTTGTTATAGGGATTTCGCTTGTTGTTCCCGCTTCGCTTATCTACAGGCACAATAAGACAAAGAAAACGGCAATAATATCACTTATTATTTCCACGGTGATAATGTCTGTTGTCGGAGTTTTCCTCAACGCTTATCTTTTGTTGCCTGCGTACTCGGTATTCCTGCCGATTGAACAGATAGTACAAATGGGAAAAGATATCTTCCCGATTATCACGGATAAACTGACTTTCTGTTTATTCTGCATTTTGCCTTTTAACCTTATAAAAGGTATAATAGTATCAATCATCACTATACTTATTTACAAACCGCTTTCAAACTTAATTCACCAAAACTGAAAAGTATACAGAGTAAAAATTCGTGCGTAAAGTGTTTGCTGTACGGGGAGTTGACGGCAAAACGAAAGGTTTTTCCTGCGGTACGGATTTTGCATCCCGCTGTTGCATTTGATTTGCCTTCTTATGTAATAACGAGATAAGGAGGTATTTTTATGTCAATTTTACAAAAATTCAAAAATTCTGCACTTGAACTGTCATCTGTTCAGACACTTTGCATCTGTTCGATGATGTTGGCGTTGCGCATTGTACTCGGAATGTTTACGAACTTTACACTTGCGATTGTGCCTTTTGTTAAAATCGGGCTTTCGTTCATTCCCGTTGTGCTTACTGCTATGCTCTACGGTCCTGTATGTGCGGCTGTTGTTTCGGGTGCGGGAGATGTGCTTTCTATCATACTCTCCAATCCTACCGCTTTTTCGATTATGCCGGGGATTACGCTTTGCTGTGTAATAGAAGGAATTATCTACGGTATTGTGCTTTACAAAGACGATGTAACGCTGAAAGACATTATTATTGCAAAAGCACTTGTGCTTGTACTTTGTTCATTACCGCTGAATACACTTGTGCTTTCGCTTGTTATGAATATGCCGTATTTTACTTTACTTATGTACCGCACCCTTGTTCTTGTACCTTTTGCGGTTGTTGAAGTTTTTATCAGCTACTTTATGAACAAAGCGGTTAAAAGGATAGATAAAAAATATTTGGGCAAAAATAAAAGACTGTCGTAAGACAGTCTTATTTTATGCACATAAATGCTGACATTGTACCACGCTTACCCAAAGTTGCCCTGTGGCTCCAAAGTAAGTCGCTGTTGCACTTTGTACACAAGTCACTGATTACTATATTTTCGTTCTTTACGCCTTCGCTTACTAAAATCTGGCGATTACATTCGAGCAAATCGAGCATATATTTTCCGTCGTCTTTCGGGAAAATAAACTTTTCGCTGTCTAGATTCAGCGAGTAGAAATTATCTACGCAGGCTTTGTCTACTTCGTAACAGCATTTTGAAATAGCAGGTCCTATTGCACAGATTAAATCTTCGGGGTTTGTGCCGAAATTTTCAATCATAGTCTGTATTACTTTTGCGCCGATTTTTGCTACTGTTCCGCGCCAACCGGCGTGGGCTAAACCTATTGCTTTGTTCTTTGTATCGACGAAATAAAGCGGTGTGCAGTCGGCGTAATAGGTTACCAAAGTAAGTCCTTTTTCGTTTGTTACCAAGGCGTCGACGGACTGTATATCTTTTTCACGATAGATACCTATTCCCCTGTGTTCATTTTTGCACACTCGAACGAAAGTATGGTGGTCCTGGCTTGATGCGACAAGGGAGTCAAAATCGAAGCCTGCCGCCTTGCAAAACCTTTTGTAATTTTCGGTTACTTTGTCAAAATCATCGTGTTCAAAAGACAGGTTCATTGATGAGTATATTCCCGTTGATACGCCGCCTTTTCGGGTAGAAAAAGCGTGGTTGATGAAGTCGATTTTTGAGAGTCTGTCATACGTCAAAAATTCAACTTCTCCGCTTTTGTGCAAGGTCATTGTATTTGACTTAATATTCATAATATCACCGAATGTATTTTACTATATTTATTTCTTACTTGCAAGGTGAATATTTTCGTGATATAATACTTTTGAAGGTGAAATAATGAAAAAGAAATTATTCGGTAACTACATAGAAACAAGTTGTGCCTACTGTGAACACTCAAAAATAAACGGCAATCTTCAAATCTGCACACTTAACCGTACTATCAAAAACGGACAGTGCAAGAAATTTAAATACAACCCTATTATGAGAGTGCCGCTTACAAGTAAGGCTTTGCCAAAATTTAATAAAGATGATTTTTCTATATAAATTATGCGGTGCAGGTTTTCTGCACCGCATTTTTGCTCTTGACTACCCCTCTGTTTTGCTTTGCAAAACATCTCCCCTTGCAAGGGGCGACTGAAAGGTTTGTAGATTTTTAGTAGTATTTTGCAATATTTATCAGCCGTTTTTTTGCGGCTTTTATATGCCGAGTTACGGTTGAGGGTGAAAGACCTAACATTTTTGCGATATCTTTCATCTTTTTGTTTTCAAAATAATACATTGTAAGGCATTCTCGCTGTCTATATGTCAACTCTTCGCATATTGCCTTTCGCATTATTTTTTTCATTTTCAAAATATCTTTGTCGTTACCTGCTTTTGCTCTTGACATATTATAGGCGATTATGTCAGAGTTTTTGTCATTGAAATACACTTTTTCATGCAGCATTTGACTTTGCCCTTTCCCTTAGAATCTTGCTGATTTCGATACATTCGCGATAAATAGAGCGAAGTTTTATTATATCTTCGTTTAATATCTTTTTGTTATCAGCGGTTGCATGGGGTAGGATTTTCTTTTTCTTCTCGATAACGGCGTAGATTTTTTCTGCCTCCTCCATATATTCGTTCGACCAAGAGATGTAATCCATATTCACTTTTTCCTTTCGATAAAACTTCATAATAAACTAAAACTGACCTTATTCATTAAGAGTTTGGGGCTTAACTCTGATTCTATTTTAGCAGATTTTGTCGCGGTTTACAATAGTTTTTCGAAAATTTGTTCGAATTTACTAACAAATTATTCTTTTGTGACAAAGACAAACAAAAACCGACAGGATTATTCTTCCTGTCGGTCATTATTTTTGTCAGTTTTGTCTTTTATGTCGGAAATTCGTTTATCTATTTTAATTCCGTCGTAAGTTTGCTTGAAAGATATTCTGCCTTCAAATTCGTTTTTACATTTCAAACAGCGGAACTCGGCACGGAAAGAGCGATTTTTTACTTTCCACTTTGTCTTTCGGCGCGCCTTTCGTCCGCATTTTTCACAGAGAAAATACATCTCGCGTTTGTCGATAAGCGGGCTGTTGAAATCGTAAATCTGGGTATTTTTGAAAGATATCTTTCG
This sequence comes from Candidatus Ruminococcus equi, assembly GCA_018065465.1. GTDB lineage: Bacteria > Bacillota > Clostridia > Oscillospirales > Acutalibacteraceae > Ruminococcoides > Ruminococcoides equi. Next base: position 21,778 of record JAGHTC010000003.1, on the reverse strand, counting down.
ATAAAATTCATCGTCAACCGATTCGATATACTTTGGAAGTTTTACCGGGTCAAAGACCCTTTTGAAGCACATGGCTGTCAGTTTTGAGTCCGACAAGGCTCTGTGAAGTTCCTTATCATCGTATTCAACAGAAAGCAAATCGGCACAAGTTTTCAGCCCCATTTGGTGGGCGGTATCTACCTTGTCGAGTTTCTTCTCGCTGTAGGCTTGTAGATTGCAGTAAAACTTTACAAAATCTATATCATTACGGTTAAGGTAATATTTGCAGTTTTCCATAAGTACAAGAATATCAGATGTTCCCCATGTTACCAAAATGCTGTCGCCTAAGAACTTTTTGAATTTACTCAGCACATGGGTAAAGGTGTTATTGCTGTCTAATAATTCTTGTGTGGAAATATGAGTGAGTTCTTTTACATGGGAATTGAGTTTTTTGCCTATCTGGGGGGTGACAAGCATAGAAAACTCGTCAATAACATTCAGGTTTGCATCGCATTTTACTGCGCCGAACTCGATTATCTCACTGAAAAAATGGTGGTGATGTTTGGAATATGTACCGTTCCATTCCAAATCCATAATTACAAAATCCATATTATACCTTTCTCTTCGCTTTTTGAGCGAAATACTTGTAATGAATATCTGTTAGTTTATTATTTTTTGAATTGTTTTTTCATTCTCGCTTCTTTTGAGAGGATTGACTTACGCATACGGATGTTCTCGGGAGTTATCTCGACAAGTTCATCATCTGCGATAAATTCAAGGCATTGTTCAAGAGAAAGAATAGAGTGCGGAGTAAGTTTCAATGCTTCGTCGGAGCCTGAAGCACGGGTATTTGTTATATGCTTTTTCTTGCAAACATTAACCGTGATGTCTTCTGCTTTGGGGCAAGCACCGACTATCATACCTTCGTATACATCTACGCCGGGGCCGACAAAAAGTCTGCCTCTCTCCTGTGCGGCAAAAAGTCCGTAGGTTACTGTTTGTCCTGTTTCAAAGGCTATCAAAGAGCCTTGATGACGAGTAACGATGTCGCCCTTGTATGGTTCGTAAGAATCAAAGACATGGCTCATAATACCGTTGCCGTTTGTATCTGTTAAAAATTCGGGACGATAGCCCATAATACCTCTTGACGGGATTCTGTATTCGATGTGGGTAATACCGCTGTCACGAGTGCCCATATTGACAAGTTCGGCTTTACGAGAACCTAACTTTTCCATTACTGCGCCGACATATTCTTCGGGTACTTCTATCATAAGATACTCGATAGGCTCACACACAACGCCGTCGATGGTTTTTGTGATAACCTGCGGGCGGGAAACCTGAAATTCGTAGCCTTCCCTACGCATAGTTTCTATCAAAATAGAAAGGTGGAGTTCACCTCTGCCGGAGACTTTGAAGGTGTCTGCGGAGTCGGTTTCTTCGACACGCATAGCAACATTTGTTTCGACCTCTTTGAACAGACGGTCACGGATATTTCGGGATGTTACATACTTGCCTTCTCTGCCTGCAAACGGAGAGTTGTTTACAATAAAGTTCATTGATACTGTCGGCTCGTCTATCTTTACAAAAGGCAGGGGCTCGACAATCTCGGTATCGCAGATGGTTTCACCGATATTTATTTCGGAAATACCGCTGATACAAATAAGGTCGCCCATCTTTGCGTTTTGACATTCTACTCGCTTGAGTCCGTCAAACTCGTAGAGTTTTGAAATCTTTACATTGCTTGTTGTGCCGTCACGGTGACACAAAACGCCTTGCTGTCCGACAGAAATTGAGCCACGCTCTACCCTGCCGACACCTATTCTGCCGACATATTCATCATACTCGATATTGGATACAAGAAATTGCAGTCCGCCGTCGATATCACCTTTCGGTGCAGGGATTTCTTTAATTATTGCTTCGAAAAGCGGTTTCATATCTTCGCCCTTTTCGTTTGGGTCGAGCATAGCAAAACCGTCTCTTGCGGAAGTATAGACAACAGGGAATTCAAGTTGGTCTTCGTCTGCTCCGAGTTCGATAAACAAATCGAGTACCTCATCGATAACTTCAAGAGGTCTTGCTCCGTCACGGTCAACCTTGTTGACAACGACAAGAGGCTTTTTGCCTAAACCGAGTGCCTTTTTCAAGACAAATCTCGTCTGGGGCATACAGCCTTCAAAAGCATCGACAAGGAGCAAAACTCCGTCTACCATGGTGAGGATACGCTCAACCTCGCCGCCGAAGTCGGCGTGTCCGGGGGTGTCTACTATATTTATCTTTGTATCGTTATAAATTACAGATGTATTTTTTGACAAAATCGTTATTCCGCGTTCACGCTCTAAATCATTTGAATCCATAACTCTTTCGGCTACGGCTTCGTTAGAACGGAAGATACCGCTTTGTCTTAACAGTTGGTCAACCAGTGTTGTTTTTCCGTGGTCAACGTGCGCAATTATCGCAACATTTCTTAAGTCTTCTCGTGTTTCCATTTTTTCACCTTTTCATATAATCTCACAATTAGTGATTATACCACTATTTTTGATATATTTCTATGTTAATTTTCACCGAAAAACACAGTATCTGTCGGCAAATAATTTGCTTTACTTTATAATGGCGTTATTGTATAATATCGTTGTATATTATTATGTACTGAAAATGGAGGAAAATATGGGACTTACTATTGCTCAAAAAATCATAAAAAATCACCTCAAAAGCGGTGATATGACGGTAGGCAATGATGTCGGGCTGAAAATCGACCAGACACTTACACAAGACGCTACCGGAACTATGGCTTACCTTGAATTTGAGGCTATGGGTGTTAAACGTGTCAAGACAGAACGCTCTGTTGCTTATATTGACCACAATACTTTGCAATCGGGTTTTGAAAACGCAGACGACCACCGTTTTATTCAGTCTGTCTGCAAAAAGCACGGAATATATTTTTCACGCCCCGGTAACGGAATTTGCCACCAGGTTCATCTTGAAAGATTTGCTATCCCCGGAAAAACACTTATCGGTTCGGACAGCCACACCCCCACAGCAGGCGGTATGGGTATGCTTGCTATCGGTGCAGGCGGACTTGATGTTGCTGTTGCTATGGGTGGCGGTGCATACTTTATTCCGATGCCGAGTATGACAAAAATAAACCTCACAGGCGAACTTTGTGACGGTGTTTCGGCAAAAGACATTATACTCGAAGTTCTGCGCATTATGAGCGTTAAGGGCGGAGTCGGAAAAATCGTAGAATACGGTGGCGAGGGAATAAAAAACCTTACAGTACCGATGAGAGCAACTATCACAAATATGGGTGCAGAGCTGGGGGCTACCACTTCTATCTTCCCCAGCGACGAAATGACAAGAGAGTTTCTCAAAGCGCAAGGCAGAGAATCTGACTTTGTTGCACTTTCTTCTGATGAGGACGCTGTTTATGATGAAGTTATCGACATAGATTTATCTACACTCGTACCTATGGCTGCTTGTCCCCACTCTCCCGACAACATAAAAACTATCAAAGAATTAGAAGGCAAAAAAATTGACCAGGTCTGTATTGGCTCGTGCACAAACTCAAGTTACACAGACCTGATGAAAGTTGCTCATATACTCAAGGGCAAAACTGTTGCAGACAATGTTTCCCTTGCTATTGCACCGGGTAGCAAACAGGTACTCAATATGCTTGCCAAAAACGGCGCTTTGTCGGATATTATCAACGCAGGTGCGAGAATACTTGAATCTGCTTGCGGTCCTTGTATCGGTATGGGACAATCTCCTAATTCAAAGGGCGTTTCACTTCGTACTTTCAACAGAAACTTCTTAGGTCGAAGCGGAACAAAAGACGCAGAGATTTATCTTGTATCTCCCGAAACTGCGGCAGTATCTGCCCTCACAGGTGTATTTACCGACCCGAGAGATTATGCCGATTCATATAAGCCGACTATGCCCGAACATTTTGATATAAACGACAATATGATTATTGCTCCTGCCGATGAAAGCGAAATGGACAGCATTGAAGTTCTTCGCGGACCAAATATCAAGGAATTCCCGAAAACAGAAGTCCTTGAAGAAAACATTTCTGTATCATGTGCTTTGAAAGTCGGCGACAATATCACAACCGACCATATTATGCCCGCAGGCTCAAAGATTTTACCGCTTAGGTCGAATATCCCTGCTATTTCGGAATATTGCTTTACAGTATGCGACAGCGAATTCCCCAAACGTGCAAAAGCACTAAACGGCTCTGTAATTGTCGGTGGAGCAAACTACGGTCAAGGTTCATCAAGAGAACACGCAGCCCTTGCTCCGCTTTACCTCAAAGTCAAGGCTGTACTCGTTAAGAGTTTTGCTCGTATTCACAAAGCAAACCTTATCAACGCAGGTATATTACCGCTTGAATTCATTAATGAAAGCGACTATGATAAAATCAACCTCGGTGATTCTCTCGAACTTCCGAATGTCAGAGAGGCTATCGAAAACGGCAAAGATATTACCGTTGTTAACAAAACAACAGGCGAGATTATCCTTGCTAAATGCAATTTGTCACAGCGTACCGCAAAAATCATTCTTGACGGCGGACTTTTAAACTATACTAAAAACAACGGATAATTATTTTTTCCGGAAAGGAATTATTATGAACAAGATACCTATGAACACACCCATCGTTGAGATGGACGGCGACGAGATGACAAGAATCATCTGGAAGATGATAAAAGACATTCTTATTCTCCCCTATGTTGACCTCAAATCCGAATACTATGACCTCGGACTTGAAAACAGAAACGCAACTAACGACCAAGTTACCATAGACAGTGCAAATGCCACAAAGAAATACGGCGTTGCAGTAAAATGTGCTACAATCACTCCCAACGCGCAGAGAGTTGAAGAGTATTCACTTAAAGAAATGTGGAAGTCACCTAACGGCACTATTCGTGCTATTCTTGACGGTACTGTTTTCCGCACACCGATTTTGGTTAAAGGTATTACTCCCTATATTCCAACATGGACACAGCCTATCTGTATTGCCCGTCACGCATACGGCGATGTATATAAAAATACAGAAATGAAAGTACCACAAGGCGCAAAGGCTGAACTTTGTGTTACAGACAAAGACGGCAACGAGAAAAGAGAACTTATTTTTGACTTTGAAAACAGCAACGGTATTATTCAGGGTATGCACAACCTTGAATCAAGTATTTCTTCCTTTGCTCGTGCTTGCTTTAACTATGCACTTGATACTAAACTTGACATCTGGTTTGCTACAAAGGATACAATTAGCAAAAAGTACGACCACACATTCAAAGATATTTTCAACGATATTTTTGAGAACGAATACAAAGAGAAATTCGAAAAAGCAGGTATCACCTACTTCTACACCCTTATCGATGACGCTGTAGCAAGAGTCATCCGTTCAAACGGTGGTTATATCTGGGCTTGCAAAAACTATGACGGCGATGTTATGAGCGATATGATTGCTACCGCTTTCGGCTCACTCGCTATGATGACAAGCGTACTTGTTTCTCCTGACGGTGTATATGAATACGAGGCTGCACACGGTACTGTTCAGCGTCATTACTACAAGCACCTCAAGGGCGAAGAAACCTCGACCAACTCTGTTGCAACTATTTTTGCCTGGACAGGTGCACTCAAAAAGCGCGGTGAACTCGACGGCAACAAAGAACTGTCTGCTTTTGCCGAGAAACTCGAAAAGGCTACTATTGCCACTATCGAAAACGGCATAATGACAGGCGACCTCTATATTATGAGTACACTTGAAAATAAGCGCAAAGTAAACACACAGCAATTTCTTGAAGAAATCAACAAGGAACTTCAAAAGACTCTCTGATTCGGAGGAAAAAATGGGCAAAGAAATCTCTATACAAGTTATACGCAGGCTTCCCAGATACTACAGATTTTTGTCTGAACTTGAAAAAGAAGGCGTTGACAAAATTTCGTCAACTAAACTATCTGCCATAATGGATACTTCGGCATCACAAATTCGCCAGGACCTTAACTGTTTTGGCGGTTTCGGTCAGCAAGGCTACGGTTATCCAGTTTCACAGTTAAAAGACAAAATCGGAAGCATACTCGGTATTCAAAACAACTACAAGGCGATTTTGCTCGGTGCAGGAAATCTCGGCAAAGCCGTTGCAACGCATATGAACTTTCAATCCCTTGGATTTGAACTTTCTGCTATCTTTGAGAAAAATCCCCGACTAATCGGCACTATGCTTCGCGGTATCACGGTAAAAAGTGACGAAGAAATTAAAGATTTCTGCACTCAAAACAAAATCACTACTGCGTTTTTGTGTCTGCCGAAAGATGCTGTATCGGCACAAGTTGATATCCTCTATTCGCTGGGTATCAAGACTTTTTGGAATTTCAGCCACTATGATATATCAAAAAAATATCCCGACACCATTGTCGAGAATGTTCATATGAGCGACAGCCTTATGACGCTATGTTATCGTATTTCTGAGAGTCAAAAGTAAGTTAATAAAAAATATGACCTGTTCTTTCGAACAGGTCTTTTTTTATACTCTTTCCAAAATAAAATCTAAATCGGATAAATCGGAAACGCCATAGAAATTCACGGCGTGAGTTAATTTTTCAAGGACAAAGAGAGTGTGTTTTGTTCTTTCGTCGTAGATATTTTGTGATACCGCTTTCATAAAAAACGGTACATAGTCGGACGCATCTATCTTTTTCAAAGAATCAAAATGCATGCTGTCTACAAAGACGATGGATGTCATTGCGAGTTTTTTATCCTTTGCATACTCTCCTCTTTCGCCAAAGGGTGTATCGTAGACAAAAAAGTCGTTCTGAATTTGGCGTACCGCGGGAAAATCTACGCAAAAAATCTTTTCGGGTGGTATAAACTGCAACATTTCGTTATTTGCATAAGGAGATGAGAAAAGGACAGCCTTTTCCCCATTTTCTACTGCAACAGAGCGTATGGGAAAGCCATTGAAATCGAACAACTCTCGTGAAAACAAAGTTGCAAGTGCGTTGCACTCAATTCTGTCGGCTGTTACGCCCTCGTTTTCAGTCATCAACTGCAAAAGTCGGTCATCGGAAATTGATAAAATCAAATTCGGTGCGCAGTCGAAAGAGGTTTCGTATCTTTCTAAATTCTTCCCCAATGTTGTAGAATTTGTATTTATTTCGCAGTTGAGTTCTGCTATTCTATATTGTCCCATAGTATCACCTAAATATCAATTAAATCGGCTTCTTGGAGTTTTACGACAAAAGTTTTTACATCGTTTCTTGCGGTATTCTCGTCTATCTCGTATTCATTTATCAAGGACGAAACGAGAAATTCTTCGTCGGTATCTTTTTCGAGCAGGTTCCAAAGAAACGCACCGGAGTTAGAAAGTTTTATCAGTACAGAACGCTTTATAAGCTTTTCTCTGCTCGGCACAACGACATATTCGTCGGATACACGACTTAAGATATAGCCGTCTTTTATCTTCATAATATCACCAGATAAATTATACATTATTCGCAAAATTTTTGCAAGAAAAAATGCACAGAACAAAAATTCTGTGCATAAATTCTTATTATTAAAATTAGTCTTCAAGGATTTTTTCACCGATTGCATACGGAGTATCAAGTTTTACAAGATAACGCTGAATCATAGTTGCATCTGTGATATCAAGTCCGTTTCTTGCCATATCTGCACGAAGTGCAATCTTGCCGTCTGTATCGGTAATTACGCTTGCAAGCACTTTCTGAACAGTAGTAGCGTCCATGATTGTTACTTCCCCGTCGCCGTCAGCATCGCCGAGATAGTAGAAGCCGTCGAGTAATTCAAACGGAATCTTTTTATTTACAGCATAAGTGTGAGCAAAGGAGTTTTTGTAACAATATATTTTTACTGCTGTATCGTTTTGGAAAGCATCATCCGCAATAGATATAACGCTCTTTGGTATAACGATTTTTGAAAGTGAATAACAATCTTTAAATGCTTGAGTTGGAATAGATGTGATTTGTGTTTTGTCAAAATCAAGTTCTTCGAGTGCATAACATCCCTCAAAAGCACTGTAGCCCATTTTGGAAAGAGTAGCAGGTAAGTCTACGCTTTCTAAAGAAGTACAGTTTAAAAATGCTAACTGAGAAATGGTCTTAATCGGCTCGTTTACAGAGATAGATTTCAACTTTGTGTTACTACTGAAAGCAGAAGCAGCGATAGAAACTATCGGTATATTGTTATAGCCGTAATAAGTAGAAAGTGAAGTAAGATTCCCTTCATAATCGTCTATCTGGAATTCACGGCAGGTTTTGTCGGTATATTCGAAAACCCAACCGGCATCACGATAAACAACCTTTGCAGAAGAACAAATCGCAAGTGAAAACACAAGAATCACAGCGAGTAAAAAGACAAATACTCTTTTCGATAATTTCATAAAAATTCCTCCTAAAAGAGAGAACTTGTCGTTATCCTGCGGCGGTTCCCCGCCGCAGGAACAGTTAACTATCAATCAAAGTCTGCATCCGGATCAAAAGGTTTAATAGTCTCGGGGATGGGATCCTCGGTTTCTGTTTCCTTACTGTTTCCCAGAGCAAGAATATTGAATGAAACAAGTTCTAAATCAGGTTTATCATACGCAATTTTCATATTCATCATCCTCCTCGCAGATTAGTTTCCCATAAATTCATCAGGTGATGCATTACCCTTTGTAAAGAGTTCAACATCAGCAGGATCACTGTAATCGAAGTAAACATTACCGGATGCATCTTGATACTTAATGAATGCATAACCACTGAATGTCCAGTTCTTATAAATGTACTTCGTATAATTGTTATCATATGAAAGTACATAGTCAAATCTGTTGAAGTTTGTCAAAGATTTTGCTGAAACTGAATAGTAGTAGTAATTGAATGTATGTTCTGTACCGCCGATATCACGTTTTGCTTGATAATTCTTACCTTTTGTCTTAATTGCTTCCATATCGGTTGCGATATATTCACTATTTGTATCAGACGGATAGATAATATTTGCATCGATGGTACGATCAATCTCATTATTATCATCGTATGTTCTATCTGTCAAAGCAATCAGACCATAATCTACAACAGTAACATCTTCTCCACCGTATGTTGTCTGTGCACCTACGGAAAGTCTCTTACCGAGTTTGGTGTTAGCAAAATGGAGCAGATAGTCGGTGTAGAGTGTATCGGAGGTATCGGAATACTCACGAGTTACTTCGGTTCTGTCAATCATAGGAGTGAAGGTATCAGTTTCTTCACTAGAATATACAGCGTTGATAGTGATATCCTTACTATATCTCATACCGAATATTCTTGATGTAGAAATCGGCTTTCTTGTACCGTCTTCAGAAACTTCTTCCCAATATCTGAACGGTGCGCCTTCTATATCTTCCGGAGTATCTTCAATTACACAAGTGTCGTTGTAAATACCGGAAAGCTCTTTCTTAGAACCGTTATTGAATGAATAAGTTACTGTGAACTCTTCGTCATTTTGGATAGCGTTAATTGTGATGATAGACTTACCAATTGTTACCTTGTCAGTATCCTGAACATCCCAAGTAAGCAACTGGTTCCAAACATTTGCTGCATTGTATGTCGGAGAGTGTGACTGAACCTTGTTGTAAGGCTGAGTACCGGCTTTTACAATATAGCCAGCCTGTAACATTGTCTCGTACAGTTTTGTACCGTAAACAGTAGTTTCTTCACTGCCGTCCTTCTTAGTCATAATATATCTTGTAAGGAAGGAAGGTGTATACGGCTTGTTGTTGTTACCTTCGAAGCCCAAGCACTCGTCGTCAGAAAGTTCAACATCCTTGACTGTGTAAGTCTTGATGTCGCCCAAACGGCTCTTGTACTTGTAAACCAACATAGCCTTGTTCTCTACCTTAGTAACATCGGTGTAGATGTTGATTTGCTTCTTACAGCCTGGATAAGCATGGAATAAGAAGCCTCTTGTAACCTTTTCGGTTGAATCAACGCTATCTTCGTCTGTCAAAATTTCTTCGTATGTATGTCTGCCGTCTTTGTCGGTAGCGTCTGTATAGAATGCATAGAACGCGCCCTGGTTAAGCGGAGTTGCTTCAACTTCGATATAGTAGAAACTGTCTGTTTCAACTGAAGTATAAGCAGAAGCGAGCTGTTTGGAGTTTTCACTCTTCGCAATCAAATCGCCCTTTGCTCCTGTGGAGTCAGACTTGTAGATTGCAACGCTCATAAGAGCCAAACCGTTGTGAGAGAGAATCTCTGTATCAACATCGTTGCTGTAAATCTGGTTAGTGATTGTAAGGTCATTTTCACCACATTCTTCAAATACAGCGTAGAATGTCTTATCGTTTGTTACGGTTGCTGTGTAGTCATAAGCTTCGTTAACCTTGTTAAAGTTACCGTCTTCATCCTTTGTATACCAACCGATGAATCTGTTTTCGCCGAGGATAGATGCGGTGAGGTTAACTTTGTTATCGCTAAACGTAACATTCTTTTGAGCCGTTGTTAATTCGCCGTCAATGATGAATGCCTTACCGTAATCAGCGATGTTGTCGCCTTCTTCAACATAAGCACCGTTGCTGTGTAATGCAACTTCAACCTTAATATCCATTGTTTCGTTGTCTTTGTTTCCATACCACTGACCGTCGTATGCTACAACATTGTGTCCGTAACCTTCGGCTGTGTTAGAAGACTTGTTAGCCTTTTCGTAGGAAATCTTAACAGCGCAAGTATCAAGGTATGCTGCTGTATATTTAGCGTTTTTACTATGGAGTGCCTGAACGAGAACGTTAGAGTCGCCTTCGCCGTTGTAGAGAGAGTTGGAAACTACATTTGTCAGGAATCTACCTGCGCTGTCGTAGATGTACCAATCAACTGCCCATTTACCTACATACGGGTCTTCGTGAACTACGTCACCCTTTGAAACAACATAGAGTGTTTCAGCAGGAGTTGCAGGAGCCTGTTTTAATGTTAATGTCATCGGTGTAGTACCGTTACGCATATAGAGGTAATCAAAGCCGAAGCCCGCTACGTTGATGTCTTGATTTACACGAACTTCCTTTCTTGAATCTACGTTATTTGCGTCAGGATAAGCACCGTGGTAACCGTCTTTGTTGTTTTTCAAAACGAAGGTGATAACAGACATATCGTCTTCAATCAACTTAGACATTTCTGTGTAGTCGTATGTCTGGAGAATTTCTTGATTGAGACCTAAACTATCTTTGTATGCCAACGGAATTGAGTTGTACATATAGTTATCGAATACGGCTGCAGTACATTCTGCAGGAACTTTTGCGTACCAAGAGAGACCGTCTGCTGAAGGAATCATCAACTGTCCGGGCCATGCGCCGTTGTACGCAGTTGTATGTTCGTCGTAAGTATAAGCGGCAACAAACGGACCCCAAGCGGTTTCGTTCTTGATAGCAGCAGCGTCTACATAGATGTATGTGCTTGCATTTACTGCTTCGATAACAGGATAGATGTATGCAGGACCGGAAAGTGCGATGGAAGCAGCGTACTTGTTGTTACCCATGTTAGAGATATCGGTAACAGCGGAAACGCTCTTCGAAACCTTGTCGTAAACTACGAAAGCAGAAACTTTGTAGTTAGCGGCATTTGAGCCACCGAGAGTTGTTTCAACAGAAACAGATTCGATTTTGCTTGAATTAAATGCAACGCCTGTTTCAGCAGTTTCTGTTTCGCCTGCTTGTGATGTTACTGTGTAAGTAGCATAAGGAAGGTCAACGAAACGAGAGTTAGAAGTGAGGTTATCAGCAATCGGACGACCGTTCGAGAGATATACTGAACCGCCAACCTGGGTTGCTTCAAAGTGGAGATCGTATCTACCACTTGTTTCGGGGTAAGCAGACCAGTAAACATTTACAGGAGCACCGTAGTTAGTTTCGAATCCGGAAATAACGCAGTTGTTGTTCTCGTTACCATCAGGAGCAGATACAGAATATATACCGGGGTGAGTTAATGTCCAAACATTAACTTTGTCGATAGTCTGGCCACCAAAATTCTGTTTCCAAGTTGAGTTATCGGAGACACTCGGTGTCGGAGCAATCTTCATTGCACCGAGAACATTTGACTTGTAAGTATAAGTTCTTGTAAGCGGGTCGTAAGTCAATGTTTTTGCGTTGTCCCAACCGCCGGAGAGGTCACCCATGATGTAGAACTTGCGAGCAACTACTGCATAGAGTGTCATATCCTTAGTCGGATTTACTGAATAATTTGGATTCTTTGATACGAGGTGATTGAGATGAGTTGAATCTGTGCCTTCGTACCAACCGATGAATGTGTAATCAGTTGTATTAGAGAGAGCGTAAGAGAAGTTAGCGGTATGACCTAATTCAACATCTACAGGGGGTTCCTGTGAGTTGATTGTCAAAGTACCGACAGAAGCAGCATTATCAATAGAGTCGATTACCAACTCTATGCCTGTCATTTGGAATCTGGCAACAACATCGGGAGTAAGGGTAGTAGCAACTTCCATAGTAAATCTTACTGTGGGGTCATTCGGATCAATACTTGTTGCAGAACCTGTATGCTCTGACCAACGAATGAATGTGAAGCCATCGGAGAGGTCAGCAGTTACTGTGACATCTGTACCTGCGGGGATATGGCGCGGGTCAGTAATCGCTATATGTTGTGAACCGGTAGTATTATAAACTTCATATGTAACGCCTGTTTTCGGAGTGAGTGTCAAAGCGGCAGTCTGTACGAAACGGGCTTCGAGGTTGACATCATCAGTTACTGTAATATTTTTAGTAGCACTTACATCTACAAGAGTACCATTACTGTACCAGCCTTCGAAGATAAAGCCGTTTTCAGAAGCGGGAGTTGCTGTCAAAGCAAGTGTTGTACCGTAGTCGTAAAGCTCTGAATACTGTTCTTCTATCTGTACATCATTGATAGAAACGAAACCACCGTTTATACCGGGGTGATAATCATGGCGAATATCGTCACGATAATTTGTTGTGATGTTTACTGTGTTTTGAACACCGGAAACAGTAAGATTTGCAGTTGCTGTATTTGAAGCAACGAAATTGTCTGCTGTACCGTCTGTAACAACAGTCTTCAGCCAATTATCAGCAGTTTTAGTTTCTGCATAGGCTTTTACTGAATAGGTTGTGTCACCTGTTGCAACACCGTGAACAGTTGCAGTAGCAGTTGTACCGGAGATTGTTGCTGTTGCAGTAGAGCCAACAGACCAAACGAATTTGCTTGCTGTAACATCAGATGTTGCTGTTACAGAGGCGTCCTGTCCAACAGGAACAGAAGCGTCTGAAAGCGATACATTAGGTTTGGTAAGGTTGATAGTCCAAGTACCTGTATTTACCTTATCGTTTGGTTGCCAAGCCTTGAGATAGAATGCCTGCTGATATGCAGATGTTGACAAATTCGCTGTATTTGTCTGGTATTCCCATGGACCCCAATCATCTTTTTGTAAAAAGATAACTCGGTCAGGCATATCAGTCTTCAAGAAACGATACGCATAGACAGATTGACCGTCTTTATTTGTACCGATTTTTGTCATATTAGCGTGTGCTTTGTCAGCACCACCGTTTATCCAAGCATGAATCAACATAGAACCCCAACCGTTGGAATCGGTAACATATACATAGTTGTACGGGTCGTACTCGGTTACATTTACTGTGACTTCTTTTTCGACGGGTTTGAGACCGCCTTCGGGAGTCCATGTTACTGTGATAGTTGTTGAGCCAACGCCCTGTGCAAGAACGGTATAAGGACCTGTGCCGGAAACAGTTGCTACTGAACTATCGTTAGATTCAACTTCAACTGTGCCTGCGCCGAGGACGGATGCGGGCAGAGTTACTGTGAATGTATCGGAGTTTTTCTGTCCCTGACCGGAAATAGAGCAATACTCAAGGTTAAGAGTAGACTTATTTAATGTAAAGTCTCTTGCACTTGATGTTACAGCGCAGTTTGAGGTTGTTGTAACTGAATATGCATCAGAATATGTTACTGTTGCAGAAACTGTTGAAGAGCCTGCGCCTACGGCTGAAACAGTAGCGTTGCCGGTGCCGGGGGCAAGGGTTACGATATCGGAGCCTGTTGCAGACCAATTAACATTTGTATAGTTAGTATTGTCGGCGTTAAGAGTTACTGTGCTATTCTGACCGACAACGAGTGCCAATGTTGCAGGAGTAACAGAAACACTCGGAGTGTTTACAGTAACCTTGAAAGTTGCTGTATAAGGATTGCCGTTTGTTGTATAAGTACAGGTGATAGTCGCTTCACCTGGTTTTTTCGGAGAAACTACCTTACCGCTTAAAGCAACAGCGTCACCGGCCGTAACAGCGTATGAGAAAGAGCCTGTTTTACCCGCGTTTGTTACTGTCGGGTCAGTAATTGTATAAGTCTGACCAAAATTAAGAGTTTGGTTAGCAGGAGGAGTAAACAACGGCTTTCTTACAGTAAATGTTGCTGTACCTGTGTAAGTCTGACCGTTTACTGTATATGTAGCGGTAATTACAGAAGTACCGTCTTTTACTGCTGTGATAGAGCCACTTGTTGCATTGATTGTAGCAACAGAAGGTGTGCCTGAACTGTATGATGTTGAGCCACCGGAAGCGGCAGCATTTGTTACACTTGCGCTTGCTGTTGAAGTATAGCCGATGTTCTGATTCGGAACAGTAAGGCTAACTGAAACAGTAGGTTTTAATACTGTATAAGTGTAGGTAGCATCAGTTGAGCCGGTATCAGAGCAATGTGCTGTGATAGTTGTTGTACCGGGCTTTATGCCTGTTACCGCACCGGTTGACGCGTTAACCGTAGCGACACTTGTATCAGATGAAGAATATGTGATTGTGCCACCTTTGTGGAATGTGTTAGGAGTTGCTGTATGAGTAACTTTTTGATTGATAACACCGGAATCGGATGTAATATCAAACGAAAGTTCACAAGAGCCGGCATCTACCCAAACTGCATAGAAGGTAGCAGCAGCGTTAGTTGTATAACTTGAGCCTGCGTTGTACTGGGTACCGGATGCACTATTCAAAGCCCAGTAACTGAACTTCTTGTTAGCAGGAGGGGTGAAAGTACAAGAAGGCAGAGTGTAGGCATCGCCGTAGGTCTTTGTCTGTGAAGACATTGAGCCACTACCGCCGTTTTTATTAAACGACATTGTGTAAGTAATTTTTTCAAAATTAGCGGTTACAGTACCGGTTGCAGTTGCTGTTATGCTACCGGGGTTAGCAGTTGCATTAGCAACAGCAGCACCGCCTGTTACAGTCCAGTTTTTGAACTTGTAACCTGTGGAAGGAGTTGCGGTTACGCTTGTTGCAGAAGAGCCGATTTGCTGTGAGCCACTCGGAGATACAGTACCGTTTCCGTCTGTACCAATGGTTACAGCGTAGGTGTTTGCAGTAAATTCAGGATAAAGAGTTAAGTTAGCATCAGTTGAATAAGTTGCACCTAAATCATAATGAGTACCACCTGAACCGGTTGAACTTGTATTCCAACCGGATAAAGTGTAGCCGGATTTTGTTGCACCGGATGAAGCGAGAGTTACTGAGCCACCTTCAGTCTTTGACTGTTGAGCAGCGGTAACTGTACCTCCTGTTGAACCTGCAGCATAAGATACTGTATAAGTATTAGGACATTTGAAATAGATAGTACCAGAAGTAACATTAGTTGGTGAGTTGGAACTACCATAATTACCTTTTGCTTCTACTGATGATGAGTAAGTCGTACCTGCTACAGCAGATGAAACTAAAGTTTTTGTAGTAGTTCCGGAAAAACTGGAATCACCACTAAACTTAACCTGATAACCTGTTCCTGATTCTACAAGATTTACTGTTGCTTTTACTTTAACAGAAGCACCTGCAGCAACAATGTAAGGGTCAGATTGTGTACCGGTACCACCGGAAGTAGTAGTACCATTGTTAGCAATAGTTACTGATTTAGGAGTAACTGCGTAGCAGTTCAAGTTAGTTGGTGACCAGTTACTAGTAGTATTGTAATACCAACAAATATTGCTTGGATCACTCATAACTGTTGACCAACCACTAAAGGACTTTTGACCGGTACCATAAGAATACGTACCTTTTGATGCACCAGCATAAAACTGAATACCGGAAACATTGCCATGACCTTTTACACTACCTGTATAGTATAAATTCTTATTAGTAGAGTCTTTTGTCATTTCATAAGTATTACCGACATTTCCACTGCCACCGTAATACATATCAATAAACAGTTTATTAGAATCCAGCTTCCAAGTGCTATATACTTTTGAAGCATCAAAATATATATTATAGGAACTGGTGATATCAAACCAACCGGTTTGAGCAATATCAGCGTTTGCGCCGACTGACGAATTCTCAACAACGGCGGCAAAGCCGGTTACTGTGGTTGATGCAAGCATCATAAGGCACAGCACGAGGGCTAAGGCTGCTTTGAGAAAACGCGAATTAAATGTTTTCATAGGATTTCCTCCCTTGCGACAGCCGAAGGCTGTCAAATTGATAATTGAAAATTGAAAATTGAAAATTTCGGTCGAAAGTTTTCAACTTTCGTAGTGAATAATGAATGATGAATAATTGAGGGAAAATCGACAAGCGATTTTTGGATTCTATTATCTTTCAATTTTTTACAACATAATTATAAAATGTATATATACTTATATATGTAGTTAGAAGTTAGGAGTGAGGAGTGAGGAGTTTTGGTATCTAACTAACATTTTTTTTGACAACCCCTCCGGCAAAACTTTGTTTTGCCACCTCCCCTTTCGTCAGAGCAAACTCCGTTTTTTCTGTTTCCGTGCAAGCACGAAAACTCCTGAACTTCGTTGCTCTTCCTCTTCCCAAAAAGTCTTCGTCTTTTTGGGAGCCTTTTTTGTGGAGGCTTGAGAGGTATCTAACTAACAATGTCAAGCCTCGTTGTGCTACGCTGTTCTTGAAATAACTTCTACTCACTTGACCACCTGCACAGACATTCCTGTCTGTTTCGGTGCTCACAGTTCGCACGGAGTAATTTCAAGGCTTCGCACCTCGGTTCTTCGTATTAAAACGGAAGTTTACAGAGGAATTTTTGGATTGCGGTGCCGTCTGCGATTGAGAGGTCGCCGTCGAGGAGGAAGTCACCGAGGGACTTAGAAACGCCTTCGAGGGCTTCGACCTGAGCGAGGTCTTTTTGAACAGCGGTTACATCCAAAATTGTGAGTTCGCCGTCGCCGTCAACATCGCCAAGTACATACTGTGTTCCACCGATACTTGTGTAAGCAAGGGAGGTGTTGCTTATGCCGTTTGACGAGTTATATACAAGGTTAGTTGCGTTGCGAACGAAGTTGCGCTGTGTTTCTGTTGCGCCGTTTGTTGTGTAGTCATACGCTTCGGTTGCGGTGTTGAGGTTATCAGCAGCGAAGTAGTACGGCTGATAGGAAACATTTTCTACTGTAACGGTTGCACGCATACCGATTGCATTTGTAAACTTCAAGGTAAGGCTGTCGCCCAAGACTGCGTTAACATTTGCTTTGTACCAACTGAAGGTTTGAGTCTGGTTTTCGTTAGTCTTGATAACTTCATCCTGCTTCATAACTTTCTCTTTGCCGTTGACTACAACAGTCGGGAGATAGCGGAGAGAATCGGAAGACTTGAAGTAGATTGTGAGTTCGACTTCACCGCCCTCTTCAGCGATGATGATTTCTTGTGCATCGAGTTCTTTCTTCATATCGGGCATATCTGCCGGATAGAACTCAACATAGACTTCGTTAGTACCTGCTGCAAGAGTTACTTGCTGACCGACACCTTCTTCATAATCGAATGTGCCTTTTGCTTTGCCGTTTACATAGATTGTGTACTTGATATCTTGTACGACTTCGTTGCCCTGTGTAATTGAGAGAGCAGGTGTTACGGTAGTAATCTTTTCGGAAGTAGGATCAGAGCAAGTGAATGAAGACTCGCCGAAGATGTACTGGTATTCACCGTGACGAAGTTCTTGGTCCATCTTATTCTTACGGGCTGCGAGCCAGTCGTTGAGGTAAGATACTGTGTTGTAGTAGTTGATAGTATTACCGTAAGCGATACTGGTGCCAACCATTAAGTCTGTTTTATATGTTGAAGTACACTTTGTACCCCAGTAAGCGTCACCGTGGCGGTCATAGAGGTTACCCATTGCGTTCCAGCGAGATTCGTTCATCTCTGCTGCGGACTTGAATGCGGGATAGAGTTCTTTAAGCAATACACCGCTGTCGCCGTCTGCACGGTTTGAATCGATGTACTTGCTGAGAGTGGGAAAAAAGAGGTTCTGCCACTGTTTCTCGTTTTCTGTCCAGAAGCCATCCATATCACAAAGTTTTGCTTCGAAACATTTTGTACTTACTTGTTTCGGGTCTTTGCCTTGGTCGGTGTTGATAGACTTGTTGGAAACAAAGAACTCGTTGCAATTATCCATTGAAAGTGTTGATCCGTTTGCCAACTGCTTTGAATAATAGTAGTCACCGCAAGACCAGTCGTAGTCCCAAACGGGAGCAGCGATTAACTTATCGAAATGAGCACCGCCGGTTACATAGTAGGAAGTAGCGGCTGAGTCAAGGTTCATTGTTAACTCTTGAATTAAGTATGTTTTTGAGAAAGAAGCGGTATCGGCTACTGCCTCGAACTGAGAAACTTTGTTATTATAAACAGCATCCCACATCTGGTCGAACTGCTCGATAATCCACTGCATTTCGCTTTCTGATGCGAATTCGGGGTACTTCATGCAGACTGCCTGATGGGTTGTCGGCTCGACAAACCAAGAAGCCTCTGCCTGATATCTGTTGTACAACTCGAATTCCATTACGAAATCGCCTGTCTCATAGAGAGAAGCGGGAACATCTTCGCCAACGATTGTTGCGTAATCGGTGTACTGGAAGGTGTACTTGTGACCAAGTGAAGTTGTGAACTCGCCTTCTGAACGGTCGGCGTCTTCGATATCGCCGTACAAATCGCCTGCGAAATCTTCGTTGATATCGTCGAGAGAAACAACTTCTTCACCGTTGGGTGCTGTTTCCATCATGGTATTTCCGCCGTACTCAACTTTTTCTGCGATTACATAAGCACCGAGGTACTTACCGTTGTCGTAGAAGTCAATCAAGCGAGTCTTCGGAGCGTAGGCAACGCCGACTTCTTCAGCAATCTTGAATACCAATGTTGTACGGAGCATGGACTCGTCTGCGTTGTTAGCAAGGAGACACCATTTCTTTGACTTGTTTGCGCCGTCTACGAATTTGGCTTTCTTGTCAAGGCTTAAGTTATAAGCATATTTGCCGTAGAGTCTCATTGACGCTTCGAATGAAGAGTTGCCACGACCTTTGATTTTCTTTACCTTATTATTATCGCCGACAATCTGAGCACCTTTTTCGCTATACATTGAATATGTGCCTTTTGTTGTGATAGCCTCTTTGTACTCGGAGGGGCTGTAAGCGGCTGTATCACCAAACGAACCTGCTATCAAACCTGTGTAGAGTTCTTCGTTGGTTGTGAGGAGCAAAGCAGCAGTCTTCTGTGTTTGCATAACATGAAGAGTTTTTGTCTGCTCGGCTGCACCGCTTGTGTATTTGAATTTTAATTCGAATGTACCGTCATTTACGAGATTTAATGTATTTTCGATACCGTAGGGTACGCTTGTATCTGTATTTGAATAAATCTTCTTTGCTGTGCTGTATGCACCGCCTCTGATGCTTGCACTATAATATGTTGAATAAATCTTTGCGTTTGACAAATCAACATAAGACGGTAAGTAGAGGAAGTAGTTAGAAGCGTCTTTCTCATACATACGAACGAAATCGGCGGGGTCAGCGTTGCCCTTTGTATCGCAGTAAAGACCTGCCCAGAAGTTAGAAACGGAGCCGTCTGCTACATTTACACTTGCCTGCCATGTACCTGCTGTATCAGAAGTGACTTTGAACAGAGGATTGCTTGCATTGTAGCCGGCGGACCAAGTGTTCCATACTGTGCCACCTACAAACGCCACACGCTTGAAGGTGTAACTTGTTGCTGAATCTTTTACATCGGCGTACCAAGTCTTTAAGCCTGTTAATGTATCGATAGACTCTTTCATTGTTACTGTATCGGCGCCTGCTGTTACGGTAATATTGGCGTCGTAATCGCTAATCCACTTTGTATCTGTTGCGTCCTGGAAGTAGATACGGCGAGTACCTGACATTGAACAGGAAAGTTTCAAAGAATCTTTATTAAATATGATTTTGTAATCGCCTGACTCATTCGGAGTGAACGTCAAGGCGGAAGTTGCTTTTTCGCTGAGCGCTTCATCAAAAGAAGCACCTTCGATTTCCTTTGCGGCTTTGTAGGTAGCTGTTTGGTTACCGTTTACGAATTTCTCTACAGCGAAGGTGTACTTTGTACCTGCTGTAAGAGAAGCAACAATCGGAGTACCGGGAGTGAGGTCGTATTCTGCTACTTCGTCGCTGCCATAAGCGAGTTTGTAGGTGATGACATTTTCGCTTTCGTTGTACCAAGCAACTTTATATTTGCCCTGACTATCTTGCTCACGGTTATCGTAGAGATAGTATCCACGACCGCCAACAAGAGGATATTCACCGTTTTTAGTGATATTTACGGTGTCCATACCGTCACTGTTGAAGAGTACGCCGTCAGAATCAGCAGGGATATCAGCGTAGAAAACATCCTGATTGAAATCATTCTTCTTGTACCATGTTACACCAACACCGGGATAGGTTGTTGATGTTGTCGGACCCCAGTAATGTACTTTGAGGTTATTCCAACCTTCGGGATAGGTGAAGTAAACACGCATTGTATCGGTCGGTGTGGGAGCTTCAGTAGGAGTTTCTGTGGGAGGCTCAGAACCGGGATAGGTTACGGTAAGAACAGGGTTATTGTTACCATTCTTGGTAATAGTAAATACATAGTCGCCTGTGACATCTGCGTTAATATGAGCATCGCCATCATAATCATGGAATTCGTAATTAGTGCAACTATCTCTTGTTATTTTTCCACCACAGCCATACCAAGTAGTTGTACCGTTACTAATCTTGAAGGCTTGATTGTCACCGGCAGTAAGGTGAATAGTAACAGAACCGTTAGTCGTAGGATGAGCACCGATAGCCCAGTTTTCAAAACCGGGAACGCACCATTCGGAAGAAGGTGTGGGAGTATCTCCACCGACTAAAGTTACAAGATAGTGACCGGAACCATCTTTTTCGTTTTCACCATTACAATACCACTGGGCATTGTTGGTAATACCTGAGTTAATATCAACAGTTTGGTGACCTGCGTTATCATTAAAGACAAGCAAAGACGGAGAGCCAACATCGCAGCCAAATACTCTATTGCCATATCCATCGTCACCAACATCGTTCATTTTATGACCGGGCCAAGCAGTACCGTCGTTATTGTAAACATAGATGTCACCTTGATTCCAAAAACTCGGGCGAGTGAACTTGACATAAGTACCGCCTGTTGTGGCAGTATCTACATTTGCTGCGGAGGTGGAGACGATGCCTATTGTGGTCATCGAGAGCACCATCAGCAAGCAAAGCAAAATGGAAACTGTTCTTTTGCATAAATTAAAATTTTTCATATATTTTCCTCCTTTGAGAAAATTCGTTCTTGCGTAAATAATGTACGATACCAACAGTCTTTACAGCCTGACCTCTGTGGATGCCGACACAAGCACCGTGCAAAAGGGAAATCCTCTTCGGTTTTGCCGAATTGCCGAAGAACTACACTTGCTAAGAATTGCAAGCATAGTTCAAGCTTATGTAAGCAAACAACTGCCGAAAGGGTACACTACCCCGCAATTATTTACGATATAACTATAACAAATTCTTCAAATAAAGTCAATATAAAGT
>JAGHTC010000063.1 GCA_018065465.1 Candidatus Ruminococcus equi | reverse complement strand
GAAGTTAAGCCCTGTAGTGCCGACAATACTTGGCTGGCGACGGCCCGGGAAAATAGGAAGATGCCAACACATAGAGGCTTCCACCCAATAGGGTGGTTGTTTTTTTATGCAAAATTTTCTTGCCTATTCTTCTTATTTATGGTATGTTACTTTTAGTACAAAAGAAAAGGATTCTTTCATTAAGTGGGGTACAAAATAAATGAAATTCAAATACTATATTGCTTTATGGGCGTCTAAATTAGCCATAGTTGCATTAAAAATAACCAAACACAACGCCACTAATTTCCCCGGAATTGTTGCGCTTAAAATATGCCCTGATTTTCTCAAATATGTCGCAAAACCCGAGAGAATTATTGCCGTATCCGGCACTAACGGAAAAACAACCGTCAGTAATATGATTAGTGACATACTAAGAGCCGACGGCAAAAATGTTATGAACAACTCAAAAGGCTCTAACATAAACACGGGTATAGTCACAGCCTTTATCTACGGAACAAGCGTTTTCGGTAAATGTAAAAAAGAAATTGCGGTTTTGGAAGTTGATGAACGCTCGGTTATCAGAATCTTCCCTTATGTTCATCCTGATATCATGCTGGTTACCAATTTGACAAATGACTCGATTATGAGAAACGCTCATCCCGAATATATCAGAGATTTTCTGAACAAATACATTCCGAAAACAACCAAAATGGTTCTTAATGCAGATGACTTAATCACCTCATCTGTTGCAGTGGAAAATGACAGAGTGTTCTTCGGTATTGATAAAATGGAAACCGATGTCACCGAATGTATAAACTTGCGCAACGACTGTCAGATTTGTCCGAAATGTCATCACAAGCTGAAATATGAATATCTGAGATATCACCACATAGGAAAAGCATATTGCCCTTCGTGCGGATTTAAAGCTCCGTCATACGATTATGAAGGTAAAAACGACAATCTCACTGATATGACAATAGAAGTAAAAGACAAAGAAGGCAGTGCGGTATACAGTCTTCCAAACGAAAGTATATTTAATATCTACAACCTTGTATCTGCTGTTGCCGTCCTGAGAGAACTGGGATATTCGCACGAAAAATTAGTAGCACTGTTTTCAAAACTCGGTATTGACCGCACGAGATTTAATGAAATCAAAGTCGGCAGCAACACCCTGATAAAACTTCTTACAAAAGAAAAGAACGCCCTTGCATCTTCCCGCGTATTTGATTATATTCACACAATGCCGGGAGATAAAGAAATTATCTGGATGAACAGCTGCCAGGGAGATATAGAGAGTTGGTCTGAAAACACCTGTTGGCTATATGACTGTGATGTAGAATTTTTAAACCATGAGTCGATAAAGCATATCATCGTTTGCGGACCGAGAAGATTTGACCACAAATTGCGTCTGAAATTGGCAGGCGTTCCCGATGACCGCATAACAATGGTAGAAAAAGAAGTCGACGCTCCGTCAAAACTTCGATGGATAAAAGATGATTATATCTATGTTTTGTACGGCACCGATTCTTTTGACCTCGGTATGAAAGTTGCCGATATTGTAGAAGGACTTATGCAAGAAAGGAAGGATGAAACAAATGGTTAGAGTTGAAGTATTATTTCCTGAAATTGCAAATTTGTCCGGTGACCTTCAAAATATCGCTTATCTCAAAAGATGTTCCGATGAAATCGAAGTTATTGAAGATAACCTGATTGACGAGCCGATGTTTTTATCGGAAAAACCCGACCTTATATATTTAGGCAACACTACCGAGTCGGGACAGAAAATTATCATTGAAAAATTAAGCCTTTACAAAGAAAAAATTATCGAACTGATAAATGAAAACGTTTATTTTTTGGTAACCGGAAATGCCCTCGAAATCTTTGGCCGCGCTATTACCGATAATGACGGCAAGAACCTTGCGGGACTTGACTTTTTTCCGATTATCACAAAATGCGATATGCTCAACAGATACAATTCTTTGTATCTCGGTAATTTTGTCGATAATGAAAACGAAATCAAAATCGTCGGTTTTAAGAGTCAGTTCGGACATTCTTACTGGACTGATAAGGAAACATCTGTGTTTGACAAAGAATGCGGTTATGTTTTTGATACCATCAAGGGGGCGGGACTCAATCCCGACATCACTTTTGAAGGTATCAGAAAAAATAACTTTTTGGCAACATATATAATAGGACCTATTTTGATACTAAATCCCCTATTTACAAAATGGCTTCTCAAAGAGATAGGTGTAACAAAGCCCGCTCTTTATCTTGAAGAAGACATTATGACAGCATATAACGCAAGGTTAGTTGAATACAGCGCTCCCGACAAAGACTTTATTTATCATTAATTTTTAAGAATTATTCTTTACGGAGGTGTAGCATGGAAAATAAAAAAATAAGACAACCGTTTACAACCCAATCGGTTATGTCCTACAGAACCGAAATCTACGGCGTTGCCGCTTTGATGATTATTTTCTATCATCTTGCCATTTGGGCAAGTGTCCCCGGCAATAATATTTTACCGCCGAGTATTCATCAGGCAATTTCACTTACACTAAATCAAGGATTAGTCGGTGTTGATATTTTTCTCTTCCTTTCGGCGATAGGCTTATACTCTTCGATGAGCCATAACGATATCGGAACTTTTTACAAAAATCGCATAGTAAGAGTTATTATCCCTTGGCTTGTTATCACCATACCGGCGTTTATATTCTTTGACTTTTTCTATGCAAAAACAGGAGTTGTAAGTTTTATCCTTGATACTCTTACAATCAACTATTGGATTACTCCCGACGCCTCTGCGCCGTGGTATGTCCCCGCTATCCTCATCCTTTATGCAATTTTTCCCTTGCTTTACAAGGCAGACAAATCGACAAAGCACATAGTAACAACTGTGCTTATTGTTTTGCTTGTTGCTCTTAATATACTTTTAACCGTATATAGTTCAACCTTTTATGATAACTATAATATTGTTATCTCCCGACTTCCCGTATTCCTTCTCGGTATTCTAGTTGCACAGTATATGCTGGATGGTCACAGGATAAAATGGCCTTTTATGCTGATTGTCTTTATTGTAACCGTGCTTATTCTTGCTTTGAGATTTAAGGTCGCGCTCTATACCCACGCAGGCAGAATGACAGGAAGTATTCTTGCAATAGGCATAATATTCCTCTATGCCTTTATCAGACATTACAATGTGCTTCGATATTTAGGTAAACTCTTTGGCTTTATCGGAAAAATTTCGCTCGAGGTTTACCTTGTTCAATGGTTTATTTTTGCTTTGATAAATTCTTATGATTTATGGGGAACACTCCACAGATACTGGTGGTATCTCATTATCCCGATAGCCTCTGTAGTAGTTGCAAAACTGATTTCACTTCTGATTTCGGCTGTAAAATCCGCAATAACAAACAGCAAAAATAAAAAACAATTAGCAGTATAAATATTATTGTAATGCTTTTCTCTAATATATATTTTACTGAGGTATCTTATGTATAGTAAATCGCAATCCCAGTCATTTTCTACAAAAAAAGTTCTTACATATAGAAACGAAATATTCGGATTTTCTGCGTTAATGATTATTTTTTATCATCTTGCTTATTGGGCTACTGTTCCCGGAAATAATTTTTTGCCACATAATATACATCAAGTTATTGAACTTGCACTAAATCAAGGCTCTATAGGTGTGGACATTTTTCTTTTCCTTTCAGCAATAGGCTTATATTCTTCAATGAGTCATAACGATATCGGAACTTTTTACAAAAATCGCATAGTAAGAGTTGTTATTCCTTGGCTTGTTATCACCATTCCTGCATTTATATGGATCGACTTAGTCTATGCAAAAACAGGTGTAGTAAGTTTTATCCTTGATACTCTTACAATAAACTATTGGATAACACCTG
Organism: Candidatus Ruminococcus equi; assembly: GCA_018065465.1. GTDB lineage: Bacteria > Bacillota > Clostridia > Oscillospirales > Acutalibacteraceae > Ruminococcoides > Ruminococcoides equi. The sequence goes on along the minus strand of JAGHTC010000063.1, from coordinate 23,783 downwards.
ATGCCGCTACACCTTGGTATGTTCCAGCAATCCTTATACTGTATGCAGTTTATCCTCTACTTTACAAAGCAGACAAATCGACAAAACATATTTTTACTTCTGTTCTGATAGTATTATTAATCGCCGTTAATATATTGTGTACTATTTACATCAATGATTTTTACGAACAATTTTCTCTTTTAATTCCAAGACTCCCCGTTTTCTTTGTTGGTATCCTCGTTGCACAGTATATGCTTGATGACCACAGGATAAAATGGCCTTTTCTGTTGATTGTCTTTATTGTAACCGTGCTTATTCTTGCTTTGAGATTTAAGGTTGCACTTTACACCCGTGCAGGCAGATTAACAGGAAGTATCCTTGCAATAGGCATAATATTCCTCTATGCCTTTATCAGGCACTATAATATTCTTAGATATTTAGGCAAACTCTTTGGCTTTATCGGAAAAATATCCCTCGAAGTTTACCTTATACAGGAATTCATTTTTTTGTATATAAAAGAAAACAATCTTTGGGGTATGCTCCATATGTACTGGTGGTATCTCATTGTACCGATTGCATCCGTTTTGATTGCAAAACTGATTTCACTTTTAATTTCGGCTGTAAAATCCGCAATAACAAACAGCAAAAATAAAAAACAATTAGCAGCATAAACAAAACCCGATGGAATGAATTTCCATCGGGTTTTTCTTATTTTACAGTAACTTTTATCGTTTCTTTTGCCGTTTTGTTAAGGGCGTCATTTACATAGTAGGTAATGTAATATACTCCCGTTTTATCGGGCAAAACATTTTGATACATTTCAATTTTGTCGGTAATATCGTTTTTGCAGGTATCGATTGCAGTTATGTTTTCAAGCGGATTGAACTCATCGCCCGCATATATTTCAATATCTTCTGCTCCGCTTATCTTCGGCTCGTTTTTAAGCAAAGGATTTTTTTCATCGGGGTCGGTTGGGTCCCAACCGATACTTTCATCAATTTTTATACTCAAGGGTTTACCCAAAGCATCATACTTTTCATCCTTGTCGATAACTTCAACCTGTGTATCAAGCGGGCAGTTGTCGTATATCCACTTTGCATCGCTGACAGAAAGCCTTACACAGCCCTGTGAAGCATTGGTGGAAAGTTTGTTGTACTCTTCTGTTTCCAAATCGTCTGCCGACTCTGTATAATACGGGACCGAATGGAACAGATATTCGTTGTTAAATCCCGTTACATACTGACCAAAGCAATCGCCGAAAAGCGGATGCCAACGCTCCTTGAAATAGATAGAAAAAGTGCCTGTCGGGGTGATGTCGCTTCCACCTGCACCACAGGAAGACACCATAGCGCGCACGGGTACGAGGTACTCACCTTTTTCGTTATATGTATACACGGTGGTGACATTAGTTCTGCGGTTTACGGTTATTCTGTAAAGTCCTTTTTCTCCGTTTTCCTTGTTCTTTTCGACTATGGAAAGGTTTTCGGTTATCGCAGAAGTAATTTCTGTCGGCTCTTGTGCGTTTTCCGCTGTTACGGTGAATTCACAGGTTCCTTCAAAGCCAAATCCTTCTGCGCTGACCGATGCGACACCTTCTTTTATCGCGTCAACCCTGCCGCCGCTGTCAACACGGATAACATCTTCATTTGACGAAACAAAATCTAGTTGTCTTACATCAACATCATCGGCAAACTTGAGCAAGCGGATATCGCCGACAGCGACATCGCATTTTGAAGTTTCACCGTCTTTGATATCACAGCCCAAAAGTTCTTCTGCTTTATCCGACAAAACAAATCTCGGCACGGAAAGTTGCCTAAAAGCCCAAAAGATGCCAAGGAATATTACCACGGCGGCAAGAAAAATCGCAATGGCTATTATTATATTTTTTCTTTTGTTTTCTTTCTGTCGCCTGTTTCGGCGAATAACTTTCATTGGTTTCATGCCTATATTATATATTCTTTTTTGGAAATTTGCAAGTCTATTTTATCATATTGAACTGACAAAACTTATATGGTATACTTTTTTTGGTGAAATTATGAAGAAAACAATGCTCCTTTGCGATTTTGCAAAAAGATGTAATTCCTGCCAACTTAATAATCTTTCCTACGAAGAACAACTGCTTTTTAAAGAGAAAAAGTGCAAAACAAATCTTCGTTCTATATGCAAGGTATCACCTATTATTTCTATGGAAAAGCCTTTTTCCTATCGCAACAAGGCACAAGTCTGCGTAAAAGTCGAAAAGGACAAGTCCTATTCTTACGGTATGTATAAATCGACAACAAAAAGCATTACCAAAATAGACTGTTGCCGACTTCATACCGAAAAGGCTAATAAAATCATAGCAAAAGTTGTAAAACTACTAAAAAGTTTCAAGGTCATTCCCTACGATTTCCACACAAAAAAGGGCTATCTTAAATCCATTATGGTAAGAGAGGGTTTTAAATCAGGCGAGATTATGCTCATCTTCTCGGGAAAAACCGATACCTTCCCCGCAAAAAGTACATTCACCTCCGCTTTGCAGAAAAATTGCCCCGAAATCACAACGGCGGTAGTCACCCAAAATGATATACAAGACAAAATCAATGTCGGAAAAACCGTACAGGTGCTTTTCGGAAAAGGGTATATTGAAGACACACTCCTTGAAAAACGCTTTATCATTTCGCCCGAATCTTTTTATCAGATAAACCCGACACAAACCGAAAAACTCTACAAAACAGCAATCGATTTTGCAGATATAGAAGAAGGCAAAGTTGTCCTTGACGCATACTGCGGTATCGGTACAATCGGAATTATCGCAAGCGAAAAAGCAAAAACGGTTTACGCCGTTGAAAAAAACGAGAAAGCAATTGAAAATGCAGAGCAAAATGCCAAACTAAACGGCATTGAAAATATTGAATTTTTCTGTGACGACGCCAAAAATTTTGCAAAGAAAATCATAGACGAAAATATAAAAATCGACACCGTTTTTATCGACCCGCCGAGGTCGGGCTGCTCAAAAGAGTTCCTCTCGACTTTGTGCGAAATCAATGCAGAAAAAATCGTCTATGTTTCCTGCAATGTCGAAACTCAGGCGCGGGATTTGCGATATCTTATCAAAGCAGGCTACAAAGCCGAAAAATGCACCCCCGTCGATATGTTCCCCCACACTAACCATGTGGAGACGATTGTTTTGATGACAAAGAAAAACAGTTAATAGTGAACCCTAGTATGTGCTAGAAAAGTAGTAAATATCAGGGGTTTGAAATAGGTATCGTTATTAGGTGGCGTAAATGTGGCAATAACAAGTTGACAGTCTCGGAGTTAGTCGTATATGGGAATTGGTCAACGAGTGAAAATTATGTGGTAGGGTTGACACGATAGGATGAAAGAAAAGCGGAAATGAACCCTTTGAACCCTAAGGAGATATGATTAAATGGAAGAATTTATAAAAGTTGACAAGGCAAAGTATGGCATAGAAACGGACAATGGCATGCAATTAGTTGATTTAAGAACACTGGAGAGTGTAAGGGACATTATCAAGGAATTTAATAGCGAAAAAGAAACGGGGCTTGATTTTTCTAGTGGAGAGTCGGCACTAGTTAGATTGGTAGATTATAAACTAATTAATTCATCACCATATTTTATGGGATTCCATATGGATGGATGTTCTTCAACTAGCTATAGATATGACGAAATTGACATCATATATAGAAAACTTTGGGCAGAAAAGGGAATAAGTTTATCAAGCGCTGAAACCTTAATATCTGCTGATTCGGCAATAATTAGGTGTAGAAAAGATATACCTAAGAAAAAAGGTAATCCTAAGCTATACCCTTCGGTTAATTGGAAAAGAGTACGTGAAGAATACGCCAGTGATGAGGAAATAGAACAATTTGCATTTAGCATTGCAACTATTGGCAATTATATGCCGGCGCCTATAGAAGAACAGTTTTTGTTGGGAAAACTAGGTGAAAGATTTGATAAGGAACTTAGATTAATAAGAGCATATTATAATCCAACTGCTTACTTGGATATGGAGATGATATTTAGTGAAGAAATACAAAATTGGTTAAAAATGTTTTGCAGAAATTATCCAAGTAGGGATGATTTAGATTGGAAACATTTTGTGGATAGTAATTATTTAAAAGGATCCTTTGTAAATGATGAATATGATGTAATTAAATATGATGATTCTTTAGGGCAACTTAGTCAAATGATAATGAATAGAGCAAAATTGATGATTAATAGTTTATAACGATAGCTTATTTTATATCGTTAAAAGGTTAGCTGATATGTTTTGGTTGACGCACACTTCAATCTGACGTACATCCAGTCGTGTCGAACCACGTGGAGACGGTATGCTTGATGTCAAAAGTTGAAAAATAAATAGTGAAAAGTGGCTTGCTTACGGGCTTTTTTGAGATTATCAGGTAGCTCATGAAAGTCTGTATTCTTTATATGAAAACATATCTACTGTAAAAATGGTCGGAGGGTTTAGGCTGTGGATTAGATGTCGCGGGTTGTGGCACTAGATTAGATGTTATCTAGGGTGCAAACTCAATTTGAGTGAGTGATTTAGATGTTGTCTAATCCGGCAACTCAACTGTTGGCAATATGGCGGGCAGTGGATTAGATGTTATGGAAGGAGGAGTTTTAGTGGGCCAAATATTTGATTTTAGTGAAATTGAAAAGAGTGAAAAGACAATAAGGAAAACTTGGTCAGAATTTCGAGATGCTTTAGAAAAAGGTATGTTCACCTATGATGAAGTTGAAAAAGCAAAAAGTTACACCTTTTTGAAGGTCTATGATGATTTGTTTCATCAACATTCAGGGATTGAACATAAAACGATAAAAATCAAAGACTTGAAGGATTTATTAGTTGGCAGAGGTACTATCTTGGGTGAAAAAGAAGTTCCCGATTATGAACGTTTTATCCCTAAAAAGGAGTTTATCAAAAAAGATAATAGATTCAGTCCTCCGGGAGTTGAATGGCTTTATTTAGCACTTGGGAATGAAGCTGATATCCATGAATGTTCTCAGGCAGAATGTAGAGTGAAAGAAGGAAATAGATTTGGTTTTTGCCATTATTCTTTTGATGATAGTTCCTTAGAGTTAAAACTGGTAGACTTAACAATTGTTGATGATATTTCATACGAGGAACTGAATTCTCGATTAGAGGAATATGGGCAAAAACAAGTGAAAAAAGGTATAAAGGATACAATTGCGTTAGGTTATATTCCTAAACTTAATGTAAATAAGGAAGAGTTTATAAAGCTTTTTAAAGAATGGTGCGTTAATACATATACAAAATTACTGTCAGAGCAAATATTTGAACCACTATGCGAGAATGATGATAAAAGCATAATGTATGCTCCATTTCAGACAATGGCACAGTACTATATCTCTTTAGGTTATGCAGGAATAATTTATGGAAGTACCGTGTCTACTGTAGGTAGAAATATGGTGTTATTCGATAAAAATGTAGCACATCCAACTGGGAAAATAGAAGATTATATTTTGTAGTGATTCTCAAAATGTTAAAAACCTATTACCTAAACTACAGTGTCGTTAATTATTAAAAAAAGTTCATTATAATATATACTATTATTTCTGTAGTAATTGTAGCTTCTATAATGCTTAACACAAAAATTAAGAAGATAGAAGATATTGGATAGGTAGAAAATTCCAGTTTTGTAAACTAAGAGGTGTTATATATGAAGATAGAACATATAGCTATGTATGTTAATGATTTAGAGACAACAAAAGATTTTTTTATAAAGTATTTCGATGCTAAATCTAACAATGGTTATCATAATAAGACAACGAATTTCAAATCTTATTTTTTAACCTTTGAAGGTGGTGCTCGTTTAGAAATAATGAATAAACCTAGCATGATAGATGTGGAAAAAGATACTGCAAGAACAGGCTATATTCATATTGCTTTTTCTGTAGGTTCAAAAGAAAAGGTTGATGATTTGACTGATAGGCTGAAAGCGGATGGATATGATGTGATTAGTGGGCCGAGAACAACGGGCGATGGATATTATGAAAGTTGTATTATTGGAATAGAAGGTAATCAGGTAGAAATTACTATATAAATTGAAGTTTACGCAATAGGCATTTACTGTATTTGCCTATACGAGCAACAAGGTAACTCAACATTCGTATCGGTTCGACATACCCATTTTAAGGCGAAAATAGGTGTTCCACCATTCCCGTGTACAGTGGGTGTTGAATAGGTTGTCCACCCACGAACCAAGCCATGTGGAGACGGTAGTATTATTATCAAAATCAGAAAGTAAGGAGAAATTTTTATGATGTCTTGTTTATGTGTGGCACTCGGCGGTGCTATCGGCTCGGTACTGAGATACCTTATCGGGCTGATTAAAATTGAAGAGTCCATCGTCTTTCCGTACAAAACTTTGGCTATCAATATTATCGGCTCATTTCTGATAGGTATTGTTGTTGCCCTGACAATGAAAAAAGTTGACCTAAACCCCGATTTGGTGCTGTTTTTCAAGGTCGGCATTTGCGGCGGATTTACAACCTTCTCGACCTTCGCCCTCGAAAGCGTAAACCTCTTTCAAAGCGGAAAAATACTTGTCTCCTTACTCTACATAGTATTAAGCGTAACCCTTTCTGTCTGTGCAATCTTCCTTGCACAAAAAATCGTGTAATATAAATTTTTGAGGTAGATATTATGAAAGCAAGTGAAATTCAAAAACAAAGGATAAAAGAAATTGAAGAACAAGCGGATTTGCTCGTATCAAAATGCAAGATAATGTTTGTATCATCCGTAAACGAAAACGGATATCCCCGTACCTGCTGTGTCAACAAATTGTGCGACAAGGGTTTCAGAGATGTCTATTTTGTGACTTCAAAAAGAAGTGAAAAGCAAGGAAAGGCAAAGCATTTCGAAGATAACACAAAAGCAAGCGTTTGTTTTCAAAACGTAGGCGACTCTTTGACCTTGGTCGGCGAAGTGGAGTTTGTCACCGACAAAGATGAAATGCAACTTTTGTGGAATGAAAACGACAGAAACTTTTTCAAAAAAGGTATAGAGGACCCAAAAATCCGATTTATCCATTTTCACACCAAAGAAGCAACCTTCTGGATTGGTCAGAAATTTCGAACAGTAAAGTATAAGTAATATGTAAAAAAGGACCGTTATGCAGATAAAAAATATAGACAACAAAAAGGATTTTGACTTTGGCAATACATCAAATGACTATTGACAAATATACTTTGATGTTGTAGATTTATAGCAGAAAACGGAGGTAATATTATGAACGAAAACTACGATAACAACAATTTTGAAAATAATCCGCAAAATTCACAACAGCCCTACAACCAACCGTACGGACAAAATCCACAGCAACCATACACACAAAACCCACAGCAACAATATGGACAAAACCCGCAGCAACCGTACAACCAGCAGTACGGACAAAATCCAAACGGTTATCAACAATACGGTCAAAATCCGCAGTACGGACAACAGCCGTATAACGGTCAGCAGTATGCTCAGCCGATGTCACCATACGACTACACAATACCGGTAGAGAAAGACAACTCAAAAGGTTTTGCGATTGCATCTTTTGTATTGAGTATTGTATCGCTTTTCTGTTGCGGTTCCGTTTGCTCTATTCTCGGTTTGATATTCGGATTTATCTCTCGCTCAAGAAAGAAAGAGAACAATCCCCTTGCTTTGGCGGGTATCATCATTTCCATTGTTGCCCTTGCCGGCTGGGCGGTATATATCATCCTTGTTATTACGGGAGTAGTATCAAACGCATATCTCAGCAACTACTATCCAAGGTACTACTAATTAACAACTGTCACAAGGCAGGCTTATGCCTGCCTTTTTTTACTTTTTTACTTTGCTATGAAGAAACTATCTTTAAAAACTTTTTTAAAAATTTTAATAATAATTTCCCCTGTCGTTCTTTTTGTTTTGGCGTATTTCGGAGCAAAGTTTTTCGACGCTCACGATTCACATTCAACCTGTATTACGCTGACACTTTTCGGGTTTTATTGTCCCGCGTGCGGAATGACAAGGTCGGTTATTGCTTTGATGAACGGAGACATCTTGCTGTCGATAAGGCAAAATGCAATGGTACTTGTCTTTGCTTTGCTTTATGCCGTCTTTTATATATGGTATATATTAAGATTTTTTAATGTAAAATTTTATCTTTTTTTACAAAATGAATGGTTTTGGTATATACTTATTATCGTATGGTTTATCTACGGCATAAGCAGAAATTTTATTCCCCCTATCGCACCGATATAATTTGGAGAAATAATGAAAAACAAAATTCAAAGCAAAACAAATGAAAACAAAGCGATAATAGCGGTCTTGCTCGGAAATTCTATTTTCGGGCTTAGTTTTCTTTTCTCAAAACTTGCGCTCGAAATAACAATTCCTTCTGTTTTGATAGCGGTACGCTTTAGCGTCGCTTTTTTGGTACTTAATATTATCGTGCTTGTCGGACGAAAAATAAAAAAAGCAGACGGCACACCGCTTGTTGAATTTTCGCTGAAAGGCAAACCGAAAAAAGATATACTGCTTTTGTCACTTTTTCAGCCTGTTATTTACTATGTTGCCGAAAACTACGGTATTGTTTACACCTCGTCCGCTTTTGCGGGAGTTATCATCGCGGTCATTCCGATAGCAGGCGTAATTTTTGATATGCTTATTATGCACTCAAAGGTAAGCGCAAAACAGATTATCTTTGCCGTATTTTCCGTTGTCGGTGTTGCGATTACTACGCTCGGTGCAGAGAATATGACATCTTCCGTAAAAGGCGTTATTTTCCTTCTTATCGCGGTAGTCGCCAGTGCGATGTTTTATGTTTTCAGCAAAAAATCGGGGGACTCATACAATGCGATTGAACGCACCTATGTTATGTTTTTAATCGGCAGTATATTCTACATAATTTTATCTGTTATCCAATGCTACGGGCACTATGACACCCTTGTTTTTTCGGCGCTGGCTCAGCCCACATTTTGGTACAGTATAATCTATCTTTCCGTTGTATCTTCGGTTATTGCTTTTTTACTGCTCAATTACGGAAGTTCGCGTATCTCGATATCGAGAGCAACTATCTTTGCAAATATTACAACCGTCATATCTATCCTTGCCGGTGTACTTGTACTTGGCGAAAGTTTTACAATAGGGCAGATTATCGGCGCTGTTATTATCATAGTCAGCGTATATCTTGCACAATAACTCTTGTAAATATCACCGCTATATCATATAATGTATAAAGAAACTAAAGTTTGAGGAAAAACATATATGGGAAAAGCATTCAAACATTTTAAAACAATAACCAGACACCGCCACGAGGTAATAAGAAACTGCAAAAAAGCAGGCATATTTTTTCAGGGATTAAGGCACGATTTGTCGAAATATTCGCCGACAGAATTTTTGCAGGGCGCAAAATATTTTCAGGGTGACCGTTCACCCAACGACAAAGAGCGTGAACTTTTCGGCTACTCAAAAGCATGGATGCACCATATGGGACGAAACCGCCACCACTACGAATTTTGGCGTGACTATTCCCCCTATGACAAAATTATGCGTCCTATTGAAATGCCGTACAACTTTATTATCGAAATGTTTTGTGACCGCGTAGCCGCAAGCAAAATATACAAAGGAAAAGCCTATACCGACGACGCTCCGCTTATTTATTTCAAAAGCGGTGATGTAAGGCGAGAGGGATTTATTCACCCGAAAACATCACAAAAAATTGAATTTCTTCTTACTATGCTCGCAGAAAAAGGCGAAGACGAAACATTTTCATATATCAGAAAAACTGTAAAGGAATACAAAAATGAACAAAAGCGTAAATGATGTCGCGCTGAAAATGAAAAATCATTTCGGCGGCGATACCGAAAAAATACAGCATTTTGTGCGTGTGTATACAATAGCAAAATCAATCGGCGAGCTTGAAAAACTCCCCGAAATAACACAGGAATACTTGGAACTTGCCGCGCTGATGCACGAAATCGAGGGCGAAGATAAGATACAAACGGCAAAGGAAATTCTCATTTCCTGCGATGTTGACGACGACACCGCCCTGCGCGTCTGCCATATTATCGAAAATCTTCATTGTTATGACCGTATAACGGGACTTGACCACCAGATACTCATTGAAGCGGATATGATAGTCACCTTCAAAGAAAGTGGCACCAAAACGGAGGAAATCATAAGAATAGCCAACGAAAGATTTATCACAAACTACGGCAAAGCCTTCCTAAAAAAAGCATTTAATATTTGATTACATAAAATGCCCCTCACGGTTTTAATCGTGAGGGGTTATTTTTATTTATTCATCACTTAAATATGTTTCGATAATAAAGCGGGGGCGAGCTTTGGTTTCGAGATAAATTTTCCCGATATATTCTCCGACAACGCCGATAGCGAGAAGTTCAAGTCCGCCTATCGCCCAGATAGACACCGCAAGCGATGCCCAACCGACGACAGTTGCTCCGCAAAGAAAGCGGATAAGAAAATACAAAAGCATTACGATACTAAGCAAAAAGATGATAAGCCCGAGCCTTGTCACAATTTTTATCGGCTTTACGGAAAGAGAGGTTATCCCCTCCCACGCAAGCGAAAGCATTTTTGACATCGTGTATTTACTCTCGCCTTTTTCGCGTTTTTTGCGGTTATATTTTACGATATCGTATTTATATCCGACAAGCGGTACCATACCGCGAAGGAAAATATTAACTTCTTTGAATTCGCAAAGAGCCTCAATCGCTCTTTTGCTCATAAGGCGAAAGTCTGCGTGATTGAAAATCACTTTTGCGCCCATTTTGTTGAGGATTTTGTAGTAACCTTCCGCTGTAAAGCGTTTGAAGAACGAGTCGGTTTTTCTTTCTTCTCGAACTCCGTAAACAACATCACAGCCGTTTTCGAATTTATCGAGCATTTCATCAAAAACGCCGATATCATCCTGCAGGTCGGCGTCTATTGAAATAATCGCGTCCGCCTCATCTTTGAGGGTGGAAAGTCCGCACATTAACGCGTTTTGGTGTCCTCTGTTTGTGGAAAGTTTTATCCCGCGAAAGATACTGTCATTTTCGTGAAGTTCTTTTATAATCTGCCAAGTGCTGTCCGTACTTCCGTCATCAATAAAGACAATTTTACTGTCGGGGGTTATTCTTCCTCTTGCGATAAGTTGATTAAATTTTTCACAAAGAGCAAAGGCGGTGTCAGGTAACACAGCCTGTTCGTTATAGCACGGAACGGCTACATATAACTTTGTCAAACTTATCACTCCCAAAAGTTTATTTAAGAAGTTCTGCCATTTTATCGGTAATCAAAGGAAGATAGAATTTATGGTATCCGCGCTGATTCGGGTGGATAGAATCGCCGTGTCCCGTACCCCTTATATCGGCAGTAAAGGCATCACAGGTATATTCATCCTCGCAGTTAAAGCCGGATTTGTTGAAAATATCAACATAGTCCATATCCCATTTTTTGCATATTTCAAGGGCAAGGTTGTTATATTCTTTTTCCTTTTCCTCGGGCGAATATGTCATATTATGTGCATTGATAAAGAACATCGGGATATCTGTATAGTTGTCTTTGAGAAAACCTATTGCATATTCCATTCCGCTTGCAAAAGTTTTTCTGCCGTTTCTGCCATAGGCAAAATCATTATCACCCGACATAGTACCTTTGTTGTCTTTTACTATGTCATTTGTAAGTCCGTTTACCAGTATGATATCTCCGGTTTCATAATCGGAAAGAGCCTCGACAATCTGGTTTGAGATATGGCTTTTTCCCTCGGCATAGCCGAAAGTCGCACCGCCTAATGAATAGTTTTTCACATCCATAAAGTATTTTTCGGCAATCAGTTCGGGAATACCGACCTTATAGTTTCCGTCACCGCGCATAATGCTGTCGCCGAAAGCAAGGATTTTTTTGCCTCTCAAAACCGCGATTTTCTTGAGGTCATTCATAACCTTTTCCATTTCGTCTTTGGTAACAAGGGCATCGGGATTTGCATTGTCTTCTTCGTCTAAATCAAAATAGCCGTAAGAAATTGCGGTGATAAGGTTATACTCTCCGAACATAGAGTTACTGTCGGCACAATCTATATGAGTTTCCTTTTCGTAGCCGAGCGCATTTACTATTGTATAAGAGGCATAACGGCGAGATACCGCCTTGTACGGATTTATCGTATCGTAGTCGTTGATTATTCCTTTTTGTCTGGCACTTGCAAAAAGGTATTTACAATCAAAAATTTCTCCGTCGGTAAATTCAAGTTTACTGTCGGTTGTGGTAGTTATATCAATATTCAGACTGTCCATAAGGCTTTGCAGCCACTCTTTACGCGAAACGACAGTTTCGGACACGGTATCATTCAAAGTTTTTGAATAAATGTCATATACACCGTTACAGTTATCTTTATTCTCTTTTGTGTTTGAAAGTGACTGTATGTAATTTTGCGGTGAAGATATCTTCAAAGGTTCTACATAAAGTGAGTTTCCGCTTTGTGATACCTCTGCTTCATTATCGGTTGCTGTCGGCAGTATCTCTGCACTTTTTGCAGAGCAGGCACAACAAAGCAAAGTCGCAATAACAAGCAAAATTGCAAGTACAGCCGTTTTTCTGTTTAAGTAGTGATTTTCCATTTTCTCAATTCCATTTCCAAAAGGCAGGCGGTATGTTCTGCCTTATTTATCTTTACTAATAAATTTGTCGAGTTCCCTTTTGAGCCTTGCGACGGGAAGCCCCACTACATTGAAATAATCCCCGTCGATTTTTTTGACAAAGAGAGCACCTTTTCCCTGAATACCGTACGAGCCTGCTTTGTCTTTGCCCTCGCCGGAATTTATATACTCTGTAATTTCCCTTTCGGAAAGGTCGTAAAACTCGACCTGTGTTGATACCGAAAACGCACTGTAATTTTCGTTTTCAACGATACAACAGCCGGTTACTACCGTGTGAGTTTTGTTGCTGAGTTTAGACAGAATTTCAAATGCGTCTTTTTCATCTTTCGGTTTTGTCAGGACAGTATTGTCAAGAATAACAACAGTATCGCCGCCTATAACGATAGCGTCTTTATTCTTTTTTGCTATGTCCATGGCCTTCATCTTTGCAAGATATACGGGCAAATCAAAAGGCGACATTTGTGGAACTGCGCTTTCGTCAACATCCGACACTTCACAGACAAAATCTTCTGTGATAAGCGACATCAGTTCACGCCTTCGCGGTGACTTGGACGCAAGGATAATTTTCTTCATAAACTCTCCTGTTGATTTATTTTCCTTTTACTTTTTTCTTTCCTGATAATCGTAAAAAACTGTGGTGGACGAACAATCATTTTGATTATAACACAGAAAGCATAAAAAACAAAGGTAAAAATACATAAATTCAGCATACCGCCACATCCTTTTGAAAATTGTTAAGGGAAATGCCCTTACAATAACATTATATAAAAAGATGTGTACGATAATCTGTACTTTGCTAATCCTCTTTATAAATTGAATTTACGCTGTCAAGATAACTTTCAAATTCAACTTTTGCTTTTTTCGGCGACATAATTTTCACCTTGTCCTTGAAACAGAACAACCAGCCGAAAAACTGGGGCGAAAGCATAACTTTTGTCGACACGGTGAACGTCCCGTCTTTGTTGGGTGAAATAAAAACTTTGTCCGAAAAGCGGTCAACAACCGCACCGACCATAGAATTGTCGAATTTGAGTTTTACATCGGTAAGTTCTCCGCCGAACATTCCGAAAACAGCGCGGGAATACGCGGCGATATCGAGGTCGTCAATCCCCTTTTTGTATTTTGCTCTTTCGTCCAGGACTTCGATACTTTCCATTTTATCAACGCGATAGTGCTTTATCATATCCGCATCGTTATCAAAAGCAATCAGATAATAATTTTCATCGTCCCAGGTAAGAGCCTTCGGAGATACAATATATCTTTTGCCGTCGTGACGGCGAACTTTCTTGATTTTCTTCGGTGAGTTTTCGTCTATTACCCATTCATAATAGTAAAAGCCGATTTTCTTCTTCGAGTTAATTGCTTCGTAAATACTGTCAACATTATAGTAAATCTTTTCGTTTGACATCTTCACACGGTTTGAAACAATAACCTGTCGGTGAAGTTTCTTTGCGTCACCCTCGCTTGCCAACTGTTCTATCTTTTTTATCAGTCTGTTTGACTTTCGCTCGGTAATAAATTTTGACGACTGAACGCTGTCAACAAGAAGTTTCAGTTCTGCAAGTTCGAACTCTCTGCTTCCTATGTAATATTTTGTTGTCTTTGATTTTGTACGGCAGATATCGTAACCGAAATCTTCGAGCGTTTTCAAATCGTCATATATGCTTTTTCTCTCTGCCGTAATTCCGTTTCTGTCAAGGAAATCGAGAATTTCCGATAAGGTTACGCCGTTATTTTCGTCTGTGTTTTCCAATAAAAATTTTACTATATACAGCAATTTCTGTTTTTGTTTCGGATTTTTCGGCATATTTTTTCCTTCTTTACATCGTAATATATTGAGTAAGTCCGACAACAAGCGGAATGGTTATCATAGACAAAAGTGCGGTCGCCGCAACTATCCCTACGGAAAGCTCGGTGTCCCTGCCGTATTTTGCACTGAACATAGTTGTAAATGTTGCAACCGGCGACGAAACCGAAATGACAATCGCACAGAGCAAAACTTTATCAACTTTCAGCAAAAAGAGGACTATCATAGTAAGCAGGGGAATAACAACAAGTCGTAACGCCATTGCTATATAAGACAGGACTGACGAAAACGCCCTCTTGAGATTTGATGTTGCAAGATAGTATCCGATTACTATCATAGGCAAGGCGGTATTCATTGACGCAAGATAGTCTACAGCGGAAGTAACAACCTGCGGCGGTCTTATCGAAAAGGCAAAGAGAACTACTCCGATAATTGTGCCGATAATGCCGGGGTTTACAAGTGCTTTTATCATCATTTTCGGCTTTTTCTCACCACTCATTGTGATAAGTCCGTAACTCCACATAAAAAAGTTGAACACCGCAAGAAAAACTGCACCGTAAAAAACGCCCTCATCACCGAGCAAAGCCTGCTGAAGCGGAATCGACATAAACCCGCAGTTGGAAAATACAACGGCAAATTTCAGTATAACTCCCCTGTTTTCATCGACTTTGCCAAACAGCAACTTTGCAATAACAACGGAAAGTGTCATTATACCGATTGAAGCAATAAGTGCCGTTAAAAGCGATTTCATCATCGCGCTGTCGTATTCGCGTAAAAATGCGTTGATAATTAGGCACGGTGACACAACATAAAGTATTAGATTGGTTATAGACGAAACTCCGCTTTGAGATAAAATTTTCAGTTTTGTCAGAACAACACCGACTCCGATAAGGATAAATAAAACTACTACCTGTGAGCCGACATTCAGAAAACTCGAAATCATAAAAATCCTCGAAAGACACAGTCTTTCATTTTGTCCTATAAATCGTACTTTGTTATTATATCATTTCTGTAAAATTTTGCAAGTTAATTCTATGGTAAAATAACACATATTTTTTTGACAAAGTAGTATAATATGTATAAAAACTTTTCGCTGTTTCGAAACTTTGCACAATAAATTATCTGTATTTTTGTAAAATATGCCGAGTTAAAAAAGTGCAATATGTGCAAATTTTGCAAAAAATCGTTGTCACCTATACCGAAAAACCGTCAAAAAATGTTTTGCATTTGTTCAAATATACGAATTTTACAAATAGGGTTTGACAAAAAAAGAAATGAAATTATATAATGTACCCGTAAGATAAAACTTACATAAATCAGTATATTTCATGTATTTCAAATTTTATGAAAGAAGGATTTTATTATGGCAACAACAAAGAAAACAACTACTCCCGCAACAGAGAAAAAAACAGAAGTAAAAGCAGAGCCCGCTAAGAAAGCTGCTCCTGCAAAGAAGGCTGCTCCTGCTAAAAAGGCTGCTGCTAAGAAACCCGCTGCAAAGAAAGCTCCTGCTAAAAAGGCTGCTGCTAAGAAACCCGCTGCTAAGAAAGTTGACGCAAAAGTTGAACTTTTCATCCAGTTCGGCGGCGCAACAGTTTCAGTTGCTGACATCGAAAAGAATGTTAAGAAAGTCGTTAAAGGCAAAAAGGCTTACACAGTATATGTTAAGCCCGAAGAAAGCAAAGCTTACATCGTTGCTGACGGCGAAACAACAGGCATGGATGTATTCTTCTGCGAATAATTTTTGTAATTAAATAACAACTCAAAACAGGCTGTGACTTTGTCACAGCCTGTTTTTGTTTAGTATTAAGTGTTTAGAAAATATAAATCAATAAACCGAAACTCCTAATTTCTAACTCCTAACTCCTCACTCTCATAAAGTTTTTAAAATAGTATATTCTTCTTAAAATCTTCATTACAGCGCGGGCAGTGAATAGCCTGAACACCGGTTCGTTTTTTGAGCCTTAACATTGATTTACAGTAAGGGCATTTTACATACCTGTGAGTTTTAAAATCTCTGATTTTCAGATACTGGTTTTTGAAAAAAATCTTTACCGCGTTGTAGATTTTTTCAAACTGTCTGTTTTCGTAAAGACGCTTTGTGATATTTTTCGACAGAGTACGAAAAACATAGAGAACAATCGGAATGAGTATAAAGACAAAAAGCCAGGGGCTTCTTACAAACAAATTCACGATATAGATAATCGCCGCAATTATCAGCAAAAAAGTATTAAGTTTATCGTG
Organism: Candidatus Ruminococcus equi; assembly: GCA_018065465.1. GTDB lineage: Bacteria > Bacillota > Clostridia > Oscillospirales > Acutalibacteraceae > Ruminococcoides > Ruminococcoides equi. The sequence continues at coordinate 7,087 of JAGHTC010000063.1, read as the reverse complement.
GCCGTAGCGCCCTTCCATAAACTTGGATATTTTGTATAGAAAATTTCTCAAAACTATCATCCTTAAATTATTATGAAAACATCTTATCACAAATGATATATAAATTCAAGGACAACAGAATTTTCATCGCGTCAGTGCTTCTCTGCCTTTTTTTATTGAATTGAAATTGTCTTTTAAAATATTTGCGCTGTTATAGAGTTTCTTCATTTCTTCTTCATCAAGAGAAAGTTCAAGCGTGCGGTCTTTTCCGCCTCTGTTAATCGTACAGGGATTACCGAGAAAAACATCTTCAATTCCGTATTCGCCCGACATTTTTGTTGATACCGTCAGCACCGCGTTCTCGTTTTGCAAAATCGCCTTTACTATTCTGACTATCGACATACCTATTCCGTAGTAGGTCGCACCCTTCGCTTCTATTATCTGCTGTGCGGAAGTCCTGACCTGCTCGGATATTTTTTCAAGTCCTTCCATAGAGTACAACTCGGCGTTATCATACAAAACATCATAGATAGGTTTTGTTGCGATAAGTGCCTGCGACCAGGGGCAAAACTCGCTGTCGCCGTGTTCACCGATAACATAGGCGTGGATATTTCTCGGGTCAATGTGAAAATACTTTGACATCAAATATCTCAGTCGTGCGGTATCAAGTGTAGTACCTGTGCCGATTACCCTGCTTTCGGGAAACTTTGACAACTCATAAGTTATCCTTGTCATAATGTCAACGGGGTTTGTTGCAACAAGAAATATTCCGCAAAAGCCCGATTTTACAACAGGCTCGACTATGGAACGAAAAACCTCTGTGTTTCGTGAAAGCAAATCAAGGCGGGATTCTCCCGGTTTTTGGTTTACTCCCGCACAGATAACAACTATATCCGCGTCACAGCAGTCCGAATATTCGCCGTCATATATTCTCATACTCGTATGCGAAAAAGCAAGTCCGTGGTTTAGGTCCATCGCTTCGCCCATCGCTCTTTTTCTGTTGATATCAATCAGCACAAGCTCATCACAAACATTCTGATTAAGTGCAGCATACGCAAAACTCATTCCTACCATTCCGGTACCAACCAAAACTACTTTTCTTTTATCACTCATATTATCTTCCTTTCTTAAATGTACATTTATTTTTCGACTTTTCTCTTCTATTATGTATTTACTATTGAAGAATTTGAAAAATAGTCTATAATCAAAGAAGAAAATATATTAAGAGGTTATTGTTTTGAATGATTTTACTGACTCCGTAAAATACAAATCGCACAGAATATGGCAGTATATATGCTCGTTTTTCAAGTGGCTTTTGTTTTCGCTTGTAACGGGAGCAATCGGCGGACTTGTCGGCGTTATGTTTCGAATTTGCGTTGACTATGTAACAGGCGTGCGCGAAAATAACTACTACCTTTTCTGCCTTTTGCCCGTCGGCGGTCTTGTTATTGCCTTTTTGTACAGGATAACAAAACTCAACGGTATCGGCGACACAAATTTGATAATAACTTCCGTTCGCAGTGATAAAAAACTTCCGCTTATTCTCGCACCGGTTATCTTCATTTCAACCGTCATCACTCAACTTTTCGGCGGTTCTGCCGGCAGAGAGGGTGCGGCACTCCAACTCGGCGGCTGTATCGGAAACAATATCGGAAAAGTTTTTCACCTTAACGAAAAGGACTTGCATATCGCAACAATGTGCGGTATGAGCGGGCTTTTTTCGGCTTTGTTCGGAACTCCGCTTACCGCAACTGTTTTTGCTATGGAAGTCATTTCTGTCGGCATTTTTTACTACAGCGCCTTTTTCCCGTGTATCGTATCTGCCCTTTGTGCCTACGGAATAACATGGGTTTTCAAACTAAAAGAAGTTTCTTTTTCGTTTGACGCCGTTCCGAATACCGATATTTTGAGCATACTCAAAGTTTCCGTACTCGGTATCTCCTGCGCTGTAGTCAGCATTGTATTTTGCCTCTCGCTGAAATACACCCACAAGTATGCGGTGAAGTTTTTCAAAAACGAATATCTTCGAATATTTGTCGGCGGCGCTGTTATCGTAGTGCTTACCCTTATTCTCGGAACAAGGTACAACGGAACGGGAATATCTCAAATAAATTCGGCTATAGAGAACGGTGAATGTCTGCCGTATGATTTTATATTAAAGATAGTTTTCACAGCAATTACTATCGGCTTTGGCTACAAAGGCGGAGAAATCATCCCGACCTTTTTCATCGGTGCAACCCTCGGTAGCCTTTTAGGTCCACTGCTCGGCTTACCTGCGGGCTTTTGTGCCGCTGTCTGCCTTGTTGCCATGTTCTGTGGTGTTGTCAACTGTCCTATCGCTTCGCTTGTTTTATCGGTTGAACTTTTCTCGTCAAACGGTATCGTACTTTTCGCGGTTGCAATTTGTTTGAGTTTTATGCTTTCGGGATACTACGGACTTTACACAGGACAAAAGATAATGTACTCAAAACGCCGTGCGCGTTTCGTAAACCGAAACACGAAATAGAAAAGTGCGTTGCACTACAAATTGATAATTGATAATTAAAGTTAGGAATTAGAAGTGAGGAGTGAGGAGTTATAATTATCAACAAAGGTTAAATAACTTTCACTTGAATGTGCAGAAACTACCTGCGAATTTTCAAAATTTCCGTTTAGTAAATCTTCCGCACTTACATTTCCTATAAAAAACTTTGTCAATGGTGCAAAATCGGAGTTCAAACTGTTTACAAGTATCTCTGCATTTTCCTCCAAATCTTCGTCACAAAGCATCTTTGCAAAAGTCATCATATAGTTATACAAGGTCAGTTCGTTTTCGGCGACCTTGTATTTTTTTGAATAATAATCCTCAACCGTGGGCGCAAGTTCGTTGCAGAGAAAAAGAAAATCTTCAATCTCTTTTTCGCTTTCCGTATCAGAAAGATTTATGGTAGTGCCGTATTTTTTGTACCCCCAACTCTCCTGCGGAAGCCTTGTAACTATATCGTTGGGATTGACAAAATTAAAAATTCCGCTGTATTTTTTATCGGCAAAGTCCTCGCTTTTTGTGGTATTCGGAGTAGCAAAAGTATAAGAAAAAATATTCTCTTTTTCGTATTTGTCGATAAGTTCTTTTGAAACAAGGTTTGCTACCGCTCCACCGCGGGAATATCCCGTAACAAAAAACTTCAAATTATCTTTTCTCATCGAATAATTTACCAAATAATCCGCTAATTTTTTCATAACAAAGTCACAACAAGAGGAAAACCCCGCGTGTTCATCCGAATATCCGACATCAAAGTTAGAATACCATTCCTTTTGAACCGTTCCGCGAATTATCACGGCGACAAGGGTAAAATCCTCGATTTTCTTTGATGAGATAACAAGTCCGACCTTTGTATCGTCTCTGTTTTCTCCGTAAGAAAACTTCGCGTTTTTTGAAAATCCCAGTTCGCGCAAGTCTTCAAGAACCGAAAAACTCGAAAATGATGCTGTTGACAGTATGGAAGCACAGGAAACAAGCATAGCGTTTTGTTCTGTCGCATTTTGTGTGAATACTTCGTCACTCCATATTATTTCATATTCTCTGCCTTTTTGTGCTTTACCCGACGAAGCACCTGCAGACAGTTTCATTGTCTTTGTATTATCTCCTTTATCACAGGCTGTCATTATGCAAATACCGACAACAAGTATGAAAACCAGCGAAAATTTGAGAATATTCTTCAACATACAATTGACCTCTTCATTATACATATAAAATTTACAATTTAATTGTTGACACAAATGTATTTAGTGATATAATAGATATTGTGGTACAATATGTATGGAATTAAAGGAGTTTTTGATATGCGTAAATTAACTTTTTTGAAAAAGACGATGGTAATCGCCCTTGCAGTAATTCTTGCTGTTTCCTGCGTTGCCTTCCTTTCCGCTTGCGGTAAAGATAAAACAGATATCCCCGAAGGTCTTTCTGTTTATTCTTACGACGACAACGGCAACCCCACAAGTTACTATAAGAACGAATACGACGACAAGGGAAATTGTATCAAAAATTCGAACTATGACTCAACAGGTAAGCTTTTGGGCTCAACCGCTTATGAATATGACGACAACGGCAACGAGATAAAATACATCGTATACAATGCAAACGGTGAGATTGAATGTCAGGGCAAAAAAGAATATAACAGCGACGGCAAAATCGTCAAATACTCCGATATAGATAAAGACGGTGTTATTCAAAGTTATGTTACCCGTGAATACAACGACCTCGGCTATGAAAGCCGTATCACAAATTATAACGGCGACGGCACTATCAAATCTTACGAAGACTACGAATACGACGCAAAAGGCAACTGCACCAAACTCACAAAGTTCAGCGGCGACGGTTCAATCAAGTATTATATTGAATACAAAATCGACGAAAACGGCGACGAAATCGGCTACCGCTACGACGCAGACGGAAACCTTATCTCGATGGAATAATACAAAGTGCAACTGCACTTTGTAATGAATAATGAATAGTAATAGTGAAGTTCCTAACTCCTCACTATTTATCCTACCCCTCTGTCAAAACCAATGGTTTTGACATCTCCCCTCACAAGGGGCGACTAATAAGATAGTATATTTATATTTCCCGAAATCATTTTTTTCATTCTATATATTTTTTACACAAAAAGCACTAACGATTATCGTTAGTGCTTTTTGCTATATCTTAACATTAAATTTTCAGTACAGCCGTTGCAATTTCAAAATAAACGAAAAGTGAAATCGCGTCAACTATTGTCGTAATAAACGGGCTCGCCATAACCGCAGGGTCAAAGCCGAGTTTTTTCGCAAACAATGGCAAAGTGCAGCCGACAAGTTTTGCAAAGAAAATCGTGACAATCAGCGTAAGGCAGACAACCAGCGCAACCGCAAGGGTGATATCTTCGTTATTGAGCAACATCCTGTCAACGAGCATCATCTTGATAAAATTCGCAACAGCAAGGGTGACACCGCAAAGGAGTGATACTCTCGCTTCCTTGAACATAACCTTGAAAATATCTTTGAACTCGATTTCGCCGAGGGATAAACTACGGATAATGGTAACGGATGCCTGAGAACCCGAGTTACCGCCTGTGTCCATAAGCATCGGGATAAAAGCAGTAAGCACAACCGACGCGGCAAGCGCAGATTCAAACGACGCTATTATCATACCCGTGAATGTTGCGGATATCATAAGTATCAGAAGCCACGGAATACGGCTGGCGTAGGTTTCAAAAACGCCGATTTTGTCGTATGGTTTGTCGGTGGTCGGGGTGATAGCCGCCATCTTCTGGATATCCTCGGTAACCTCTTCTTCCATAACATCGATAGCATCATCGACTGTGACGATACCGACAAGACGGTTTTCTTTGTCGACAACAGGGAGAGCAAGGAAGTTATATTTATTAAACTTCTGTGCAACTTCTTCCTGGTCGTCAAGGGTGTTTACCGAAATGACATTCGTTGTCATTATGCTTTCGATAGTATCATCCTCACCCGCAAGGAGCAAGTCTTTTATCGTGATAATACCGACAAGCGTTGACTTTGTGTCACAGACATAACAGGTGTAGATTGTTTCTTTGTCGATACCTGTACGCCTGATTCTTTTTATAGCCTCTTCGACGGTCATCATCGGGCGCAATACAACAAACTCGGTTGTCATAATCGAGCCGGCAGAGTCGTCGGTGTATTTTAGTATTTCGTTGATTTGTTTTCTTACATCAGGGTCAGCCTGACGCAAAATTCGTTTTACAACATTTGCGGGCATTTCTTCGATAATATCAACCGCATCATCGACATAGAGTTCATCAATAACCTCTTTGAGCTCAGTATCCGAAAAGCCGTGAATAAGAATCTTTTGGCTTTCTTCGTCCATTTCGACAAAGGCATCTGCCGCAAGTTCCTTCGGAAGCAGACGAAACAGCAAGGCTATCTTTTCGTCCTGAATTTCCTCAAAAATCACCGCAATATCAACGGGGTTCATCGTGTTCAGAACTTCACGCAAAGCGGAATATTTTTTGCCTTCGAGGAGCGATTCTATCATTTCCCGCGGGGTAACTGTTTTCCTTTCCATAAGTTTCCTCCTACCGATTTATTGGAGTGGGAGCATGGGTAGGTACTTACAAAAGGCTAAAAGAAGCAAACAAAGACGCCGAAAAATTCAGCGTTAGTAAGTAAAAAGCTTCTACTTCGCCCGTCGCCGGTACCGCTCGTACTTCCGGTGTCCATAAATTTCGCCTCTTTCTTTTTAAAAATTTGCGATTTGCTCGCATTGTCTATTTTATATCATACTTTCCGTTTAGTCAACCGAATTTTATGGAAAAATAAGATGAAAAATTGTTGTCTTTGTGCTTGATTTTGTTTTTCTTATCCCGTATAATACTTTTAGTATTTCATTTTGTTTGGAGTGAAGCAGTATGAACGATGTTTTTGAAAAGAAATTCAAAGAATTTTTACCTTATATTATTATTATCGGAGTTATTTATCTTTTCTTTCCGATTTTGCTTGTTATTTCGGGCAACAACGGCGGCTCAACAGTATTCAACCAGATAACCTATCTCGGTATTTTCCCGCTTACTGCGCTTTTGTGTTGTCTGCACTATTCTTTTAAAAAGAAAAACGATTTCGTACTGTCACTGGTTGCACCTATTCTTTTTATTCCGAGTATGCTTTTGTACGGAAATATCCGCGACAGCGTGCTAAACTGCATTATTTTTATTATATCCTACTTCATCTGCGGTTATCTCGGACTGCTCATAGGCGAAATGCTCGCACCGAAAAAGAAAGCAAAAGAAGAAAATGCAAATGAAAGCAGTAGAGGAAGAAGAGCCCGCACACCGAGAAGAGTTTCTCAAAAAGCAGCAGAAGAAACGAAAGAACATTTTGAAAGCCAAAATGTGACTGACCTCGAAATTGATGAAAACTACACCACCACGGCGGAAGATATCGACTCGATTTTGGAAGAAATCCACGCCCGCCACGAAAGTGAAAAAGAATAATTTGAAAGGCTGTGACTTCTGGTCACAGCCTTTTTAGTACATAGTATTTAGTTTTTAATATTTAGAAAAAAATATAAATCCAAAAATATCAATTATCAATTGTCAATTAT
>JAGHTC010000046.1 GCA_018065465.1 Candidatus Ruminococcus equi | reverse complement strand
TGACAAAATCGCAAAAGTCAAGACAGGCGCAAATGACAAACCTCAAACAGATGTTATCCTTGAATCAGTAGAAATCAAAGAATACGAGGGATAATCCCTTAGGAGTTTACTATGAACGATAAACCTATCGTTGCAATAATGTACGATTTTGATAAAACGCTTTGCACAGCCAATATGCAAAACTACTCGTTTATTCCGTCTATCGGCAAAACACCGGATGAATTTTGGAGTAAATGCAATGAACTCGGAAAAGCCGAGCGTATGGACTCGATACTTGCGTATATGTATCTTACCATTCAGGTGTGCAAAGAAAACAAAATCCACCTTTGCAGAGAACTGCTCACAAAATCGGGTAAAGATATCGTCTTCTACCCCGGCGTACTTGAATGGTTTGACAGAGTGAACCGCTACGGTGATGAACTTGGCGTTAAAGTTGAGCACTATGTTATCAGCTCGGGTATGAAAGAGATTATAGAAGGGTCAAGTATCAGCGATAAATTCAAAGAAATTTTCGCCTGTGAGTTTTGTTATGACGAAAACGGTAACGCCGTCTGGCCGAAAACCGCAGTAAACTACACGAATAAAACGCAGTTTGTCTATCGAATTAACAAGGGCGTTCTTGATGTTTCAAACGATGACGACCTCAACCGCTCAATGCCCGATGACTCAAAAAGAGTTCCGTTTTCAAATATGATTTACATAGGTGACGGTCTTTCGGATGTTCCGTGTATGAAGATGATGAAAGCATACGGCGGAGTTGCAATCGCAGTATACCAAAACGAAAACAAGAAGAAAGTCAGCGAACTGCTCGAAAAAGAAAGGGTTGACTTTATCTTCCCCGCCGACTACGGAAAAGAATCGGAAATTGACAAAACGATGAAAAACATCCTTTGCAAAATGGCAATAGCCGATAAACTGTCGCTCGAAACGGAACGGCAACTAAAAGAAATAAACCACTAAAACAAAAGCACTCGAAGGAAAAAAACTTCGAGTGCATTTTTTATTGGTCGTATTTTTTCTTGACTTTCAGTCGCTCCATGGCTCGTGCCATAGACGCCTTGGAATGATAATATTCCTTTATGCTTTGGTGCTGTCTGAGTGCTTCTTCGGCACGCTCTTTTGCTTCTTCGGCACGAACTTCGTCAATGTCTTCGGGGCGTTCAACGCTGATAACAAGTACATTGACATCGCCGTTGATTACTTCCAAAGCACCTTCTCCAACAAAAGCATGTATTTCCTTATTATCGGGAGTTTTGATAACCATTTCGCCTGTTTCGACAACCATTACACAGTTTTCGTGTCCTGCAAGGATGCCACGCATTCCGTCGTCAGACGGGATAACAAGCGATTCACACTGACCGTCAAAGAAAATCTTTGTACATCCGATAACTTTAAGACTAAAGGTATTCAAATTTCACACTACCTTTCAAAGAATTTACATCTTTTTCGCCTTTTCAAAAACATCTTCAATCCTACCGCAAAGGAAGAAAGCCGACTCGGGGATATCGTCAAGTTCACCGTCGATAATCATTTTAAATCCCTTTATGGTTTCGCTTATCGGAACATAGGCACCTTCGAGTCCCGTGTAAGTTGAGGCAACAAAGAAAGGTTGGGACAAAAATCTTTGGATTTTTCTTGCTCTTTCTACTGTTAGTTTGTCCTCGGGTGATAATTCTTCCATACCCAAAATTGCGATAATATCCTGCAATTCTTTATATTTCTGCAGATGTTCTTCGACTTTTCTCGCAACTTCATAATGCTCTTCTCCGACTATGTCTGCTTCGAGGATTCGTGAAGAAGACTCGAGCGGGTCAACCGCGGGATAGATACCCTGGGAAGCAATTTTTCTTGACAAAACGGTTGTTGCGTCAAGGTGAGCAAATGTTGTTGCCGGAGCAGGGTCTGTCAGGTCATCGGCAGGAACATATACCGCCTGAACAGATGTGATTGAGCCATCCTTTGTTGAGGCTATTCTTTCCTGCAACTGACCAAGTTCGGTAGCAAGTGTCGGCTGATAACCGACAGCAGACGGCATTCTGCCCAAAAGTGCAGAAACCTCTGAACCTGCCTGAACAAAACGGAAGATGTTATCAATAAACAACAGCACATCCTGATGGTCAACATCACGAAAATACTCTGCCATTGTAAGTCCCGTTTCGGCAACGCGCATTCTTGCTCCCGGGGGCTCGTTCATCTGACCGAAAACCAAAGCGGTTTTCTTTATTACGCCGGATTCTTTCATCTCGCGCCAAAGGTCGTTACCTTCTCTTGAACGCTCACCGACACCGGTGAAGATGGAATATCCGCCGTGCTCTGTGGCTATATTGTGAATAAGTTCCTGAATTAGTACGGTTTTACCGACACCGGCACCGCCGAAAAGACCGATTTTACCGCCCTTGGGGTATGGTGTCAAAAGGTCGATAACCTTGATACCTGTTTCAAGAATTTCAATCTCGGGATTTTGCTGTTCAAATGTCGGAGGCTCTCTGTGAATTGACCAATGCTCTGCATCGTCGAGTTTTTCGCCGTCATCGAGGGTTTCACCCGTGACATTGAAAAGTCTGCCGAGAGTTTTCTCTCCGACGGGAACTTTGATAGCACTGCCTGTAGCTTTTACTTCCATTCCTTTGTGCAAACCGTCACTGGAATTGAGCATTATACAACGGACAACCGAGTTTCCCAAATGTTGAGAAACTTCCATTGTGCAAATTTTCCCGCCGTTTTCTACTGTTAATGCGTCTTTTATTTTAGGAAGTTTTTGACCGTTAAAATCTACATCGACTACAGGTCCGCTTACCCGGACTATTTTTCTAATATTATCCATATCAATAGTCCTCCTAACTGTTATTACTTGATTTTTGTGCATTTGCACCGCTGACTACTTCGGTAATTTCCTGAGTAATTGCCGACTGTCTTGCTCGGTTATAATCGAGCTGCAAACTTTTTATCATATCTTTTGCGGCGTCGGTTGCGCTGCTCATTGCCATCATTCTTGAATTATTTTCAGCACAGAATGCTTCAACCAACGCACCGTAAATAAAGCCGCTTACACAGGTCGGAACAACAGTATTTATTACCGTTCTCGCATCTGGATAGAAAGTGACATTTTGTCTGCTCTTGTTGTCACCTTTCGGGATTTCCAACGGAAGAATTTTTTCACTTACAACTTCTTCAATGTTATGCTCTCCCATATATGTATAAACAACATGGACTTCGTCAACTTTTTTATCAATAAAATATTCAAGTAAAGTTTCTGCTATTTCTCTTGCTCTGTTGACAGTCGGATTTTGTGCAGTATACTTGAACATTTCGTCGATTTTGACATTTCGCTTCTGGAAATATCTTCGACCTACTTCACCTACTACGAAAAGAAGGCAGGAATCGTCGCCCTGTATCTTTTCTTCAACGGTCTTGATGACATTGTGGTTGTAAGAACTTGCCAGACCTTTGTCTGCTGTTATCAGCAAATAACCTTCAACACGGTCTTCTTTCGGAATATCTTTTCGGGTATCAAAATACTTGTTTTTAATATCCGTTTCACTCTCGAGGTCTTTTAGCATTCTTCCTACCATAGATTCCAAAGCGTTGAAAAACGGTTCGGTTTTTTCAAGAGAAGCGCGAGCCTTCTTTACCTTTGCGGATGAAATCATATACATCGCATTGGTTATCTTCATAGTATCTTTAATACTGTTGATACGCCCTAAAATCTCTCTCGAATTTGTCATTTGGCTCTACCGCCTTTGAAAGATTTTACTGCATCGAGTATCGACTTTCTTATATCATCTGTCAAAACTCTTTCGTTGGTTATTCTCTGCAAAATTACAGAGTGGTTTTCTTCAACATACGACAAAAACTCGTTCATAAACGGTTTTACCTCGGTAAGTTCGAGTTCGACAAGTTGCTTATCGGCAGCAACAACGAGAGATACTACCTGCTTTGCCATTGAAAGAGGTGAGTATAATGGTTGTTTGAGCATTTCCATAAGCGTACTGCCGTATTTGAGTTCGAGTTTAGTATCTTCGTCAAGGTCTGAGCTAAACTGCGAGAAAACTTCGATTTCTCTGTACTGCGCCAAGTCGACACGCAAAGTACCCGAAGCCTTTTTCATAGCCTTGCTCTGGGCTGCACCGCCGACACGGGAAACGGAAAGTCCGACATTTATCGCAGGACGCATTCCCGAGAAGAACAAATCACTCTCTAAGAAAATCTGTCCGTCTGTGATAGAAATAACATTTGTCGGGATGTATGCGGAAACATCGCCTGCCTGTGTTTCGATAATCGGAAGTGCGGTAATAGAGCCACCGCCCAAATCATCGGAAAGTTTGCTTGAACGCTCCAAAAGTCTTGAATGCAGATAGAATACATCACCGGGGTATGCTTCTCGTCCCGGAGAACGACCTAAAAGCAAAGACAATGAACGATATGCAACGGCGTGCTTTGACAAATCGTCATAGATTATCAGAACATCTTTACCTTTGTACATAAAATACTCTGCAAGTGCTGTTGCGCTGTATGGAGAGATATACTGCAAAGATGCGGGTTCGGATGCTGTAGAACAAACGATAATCGTGTATTCCATAGCACCGTGTTTTTTGAGAGTATTAACTATTTTTGCAACACTTGATGCCTTCTGTCCTATAGCGTTGTAAATACAGATAACATCTTTACCTTTTTGGTTAATTATTGTATCGACGGCGATAGAGGTTTTACCTGTCTGTCTATCACCGATGATAAGTTCACGCTGTCCTTTTCCTATCGGAAACATTGAGTCAATGGAAAGAATACCTGTTTCAAGAGGCTGGCAAACAGGCTGACGCTGTGGAATACTCGGAGCATCACACTCAACGGGGCGGAAAGAATCTGCTTTGATTTCGCCCAAGCCGTCAATCGGCTCACCGAGAGAATTTATAATTCTGCCTATAAACGCATCCGAGACAGGAACGCCTGCGTTTTTCTTTGTTCTTATTGCCTTGTCGCCTTGTGAAACTTCGCTGTCACTGTCAAAAAGAATACAGCCGACTGTGTCGGTATTGATATTCTGTACAAGGCCTTTTGCACCGCTTTGGAAAACGACTATTTCGCCGTAGGCAACATTTAGAAGTCCGCTTATCGTAACAACGCCGTCACCTACAGACATAACAACTCCGATTTCCTCAGGCAAAGCGTGAGGTTCGAAATTTTCTATAGTTGATTTCAGCATAGAAACGATATTTCCGCTATTATGAGCAGCGGTACTATTCAACTCATTTTTGAGTTGGTCAAGCCTGCTTTGAATTGTCCAATCAAAAACAACAGTACCCTGACCGTCTTTTGAATTATCTGTTACTTCAAGCAGAAAGCCTTCTTGTATGCTGTCGTCTTTTTGAAACTCAATGTTGATTTCTTTATCATACTTTTTTGCTAAAAAATCTTTGAGTTTTTTTATTTCGTTTTCAGACGGCTTTTGGGCACATTTTATTACTGCCACAATAACATTTTTGACGCCCTGCTGTGCCACTAATCATCGCTCCCTTCAGCCGCTTTGATAAATTGGTCAACAGTTGTCATATTGCTACTTTCATTTACGAGTTTTTCGGTTGCCAAAACAGCAAGGGAAGCAATTTCCTTCTGGGCATCTTCAACCATTTTTGCCTTTTCTTCTTCTGCCTGTTTCCTTGCTTTTGCTACGATTTCATCAGCCTGCTGTTTTGCGGAATCGAGTTGCGAAGATACCATATCCTGAGTATCTTTTGCAGCCTGTGTGCGTTTGTCTGCGATTTCCTTATCAACATTTGCGACTTTTTCTTCGTAGTCTGCTTTTTGCTTTTCTGCATCTTCTAACGCTTGTTTTGCGTTGTTATCCTGCTCTACATAGTAAGCTTCTCTTTTTTTGACAAAATTCTGTATCGGTTTGTATAAAAGCAGATACAGTCCGCCTACAAGGATAACAAGGTTAAACGCATGCAACAAAATCTGCAGAAAATTTATTCCTAAAATTGTATCTGACATAAAGTTACACCTTACCTTTTATCCTTCTTACATTACGAAAATGATAAGTATTGCTACAATCAATGCATAGATAATTGCTGTTTCTATAAATACAAGACCTAACATCAAAGTTGTACGGATTTTTCCTTCTGCTTCGGGCTGACGGGAAATACCTTCTGCTGACTTTGATACTGCCATACCCATAGCAATAGCACCGCCGAGTGCTGCAAGACCTACTGCAACGGCAGCGGCTACTGCCTTAAAGCCTGTTGTGTTGTCGGCTTGTGCGGGAGCAGATTCAGATGTTACTGCGGGGGCTGTGTCTTCTGCACCGTTTGATGCAGCGCTTACTGTCATAGTTCCTGCTACAACTCCCAAAACTACAATAATCAATGCTAAAATTACAGAAATTTTCTTAAGTTTATTCATAATATTTCCTCCAAATTTATGCTGTTGCCTTTTGTGGCTTTTTTCTTTTTTTAGGTGACGGCTCAGATACCTCACCGTAGAACAATGCTGTCAGCAAAGTCAAGACATAAGTCTGTATCAAAGCGTGTAACAATGTAAACATTACCGCTACCAATACAGGCAAAACGAAACTCAGTGACAATGAGAAATATACAAGCTCCGTAACAAGCAGACCGCTTAACAGCGCGCCGAAAAGACGAAAACTCATAGATATCGGAAGCGAGAACTCTTTTAGTGTCAAGCCTACTCCCTTTACTCCGTTTCCTACGATACCTCCGGATAAAATAACAAGGTATGATGTTACACCTGTTGCAATCGCTGCGTTGATATCAGACAGCGGGGCTGACAGGGCTATTGATGTTCCGGTTGTTGAGATAACCTGAATGCCAAGTAGCTCAAATAATGTACCGAAAAATATGTAGATACCCACGCCGAAAATATACACGGCGAGGAAGCCGTTTCGGTGGGGACTGTTGCTTTTTGCCAGGTCTTTGAAAAATCCGTACAAGGCTTCAAGTGCAAGTTGGAATTTCCCGGGTACATTCTTGAATCTCGGAATAGCGAAAATTCGAATCAACAAAGCAATAAACAACAACGAACCTGTTACCACAAAGGCAGATATGACAGACGGGTGAACATCGACAATACCCAAAAGACTAACTTTATTGGTATTATGCAAAACAGCGTCTCTCATAGTTGCGCTGAGGGTTTCATCATGCTTCGGTCCGGGACTGAAGATAATGACACAGACAAGAAGTATAGCCAAAAGCACAACCCATGCGATAACAAAAACTTTTTTCTTGCGTTTGCTCATACACGCACTCCTTTCATAGAATTAGAAGGATTGTCGTATTCGAAAATCAAACACAACAATACCCACACTACAAAAATAATTATAGCACTTATATTACCAAAGTCAACGCAACAAAGAACGAAAAAAGCGATATTTTTAGTTCAGTTTTTATATAAATTTGAAGTATATTTTCATATGGGAAAAATAATGAAATTATAGGAAAAAGTGATGTGGTACCAATGCACCGTAATTTTTTGCCTTTTTGCAAAAGTGATGTGATATGTTTCAAAACGCCGATAGGCACATCACTTGACGAAGTCAAACATCACGCTGAAAAGCACATCACGTTCCGCTTGCGGAACACATCGTTCAAAAAA